>NZ_JFHO01000071.1:0-41779 GCF_000724705.2 Acidiphilium sp. JA12-A1 | reverse complement strand
ACTGGAACTGGGTATTTCAGAACGACGAAGTCGTCATCCATGTGATCCGGCCAAGCCGGGGCGCCAACGTCGTCGCCGGAGGTAATGGACGGGCCCATGCCCCCGCTATCTGGATCTCCGATCTCTATGGCGCCCAGCGCGGTCATGCCGATGACTGGCAGATTTGCCTCGCCCACCAACTCCGGGACTGCAAATTCGCGATCGAGGCGGGTGATACGATCTTCGCACCCAGAATGAAGGCCCTGCTGCTCCGCGCCGTCGTGCTGGCGCGGCGCCATCGCACGCTCGCGGACGCTACAAGACGCGCCTGGCGGCGGCGCCTCGACCATGATCTCGACGCCGTCATGGCGCTCGCCCCGATCAACCACCACGGCAGACGATTGCGCCGACGATACGGCAAGGTTCGTGATCATCTCTTCACCTTCCTCGACCACCCGGATATCGCCGCGGACAACAACGGCTCCGAGCGCGAACTCCGGCCTACCGCGACATATCGCAAGGTCACCGGAGGGTTCCGATCCAACTGGGGCGCCGATTTCTTCGCCAACGTCCGATCCGTCGTCGGGACCGCCGCGCGGCACGGCCTTGATGCCTACACCGCTATCAAAAACGCCGTCACCGGAGCATCACTGCCCATCGCCCCCCTACCGGGTTGAGCAGATACTCTGAACCGGATCAGCTGGTGCTGACCATCATCCTGAGCTCTTTGCGTGCGTGACTTCGGTCTTGCAAGGCTGTGCAATTATGATCTACGATATGCGATCTTTGATCAAATACTACATCGATATAAAACAAAGTCAGTCCTTTCAATCCAGTATGTCGGGCCGAGGGGGCTATTGCAAAGAGGAGGAAACGAACGATGCGTTGGATTCACGCGCTGGTGGCAATGGCGCTTGCCTGCGGGATCGCCTTCACAATGCCGGCCGTTCATGCGGCGAACAAGAAATACAAAATCTTCCTGTCGATGAGCTATATCGGCAATGACTGGCAGGCCGAGGCGGAGAACATGGTCAAGGCCATGGCTGCCTCGAAGGAATATCGGAACAAAGTCGATCTGAAGGTTCAGGTTGCCGGGCCCAACGCGCAGCGGCAGATCCAGCAGATCAACGCCATGGTGCAGCAAGGTGCGCAGGCGATCGTCGTCTATCCGATCTCGCCGACCGCGCTCAACCAGGTCGTGCGTAATGCATGCCGGCGGCATGTGGCGATCATCGCGTATGATTCAGAGATAACGGAAAAATGCGCTTACAATGTCCATATTGATCAGCTGCAAGCGGGCCGGGTCACGGCGCAATGGCTGGTCAAGAAACTCCATGGCAAGGGCAATGTCGTGATGATCACGGGCGTTCCTGGAACGTCCGTCGATACCGATCGTACCAAGGCCGCCAAAGAGGTCTTCGCCAAATATCCCGGTATACACATCATCGCGTCGGCTCCGGGTATGTGGAGCCAGGCCGTCGCCCGGACGGCGCTGACCAAGATCGTGACCACGCATCCCTGGAAGGACATCAATGGTCTGTGGATGCAGGTCGGCTGCTATACAGCCAATTCGATGGAGAAACAGGCGGGCATCCCCGACAGCAAGCTTCGAGCCTGCGCCGGTGAAGGCTCGAACGGCCATCGCATCCAAATGCTTCCCGTTGGCGACAAGACGGTGAAGGGCGCGCACGATACTTATCGGCCGATGGGGGCGCCGAGCATCTCCTACGCCTCACCGCCGTATTCCGGTGCGCTTGCGCTCAAGCTTGCGGTGCAGATTCTCGAAGGCAAGAAGGTGCCCAAACTCACGAAGCTGCCTCTGCCGCTGGTGACCAATGCGAGCGTCAAACTGTGCCAAAAGGGTGCGTGGATGGAGATGGAAGCGGGGTGCAACGTCTTCCAGCCGGCCATCATCAGTAATCCGGGCTGGTTCGCCTCGATCTACTCGCCACAGACGCCCGAGGTCGGTCTGCAGGCGGCCCTCCACGGTACGCCGGAGCAGTGAGCACGATCGGTCACGTGGCCCCCCGCTCCCTCTCCAGCATGGCTCCGCCGGCAGGGGAGGGGTTTACGGAGCCCGCTCTCGATCTTACCGAGATTGCCAAGCGCTTCGGGGCGACCATTGCTCTGAAGAATGCGTCCTTCACGGTCCATGCCGGCGAGGTGCATGCGCTTCTTGGCGAGAACGGCGCCGGTAAGTCCACCTTGGTCAAGCTGCTGTCAGGCCTACTGACCCCTGACGCCGGACGGATCCGCATCCTCGGCCAGGACGTCGCATTGCGGAGTCCGCGGGATGCGCATGACCGCGGCGTGCAGACCGCGTTTCAGGAACTCACCCTTGTCGGCGATCTTACCGTCACGGAAAACATGCTGGCCCCCTATGCGCCTAAGGGGCCGCTCGGCCAGCTTCGTCGGCGTCGCGGGTTGGAGCAGGTCGCCGCGCATCTCGCCGATATGGGTCTGTCCCATGTCGATCCGAGGGACCTGGTTTCCGAACTCGAACTGCCGCTCCGGCAAAAAATCGAGATCGCCCGCGCCCTGTTTCGAAAACCGAGAATTCTGCTGCTCGACGAACCGACGTCGACTTTGTCGGGCAATGACATCGATTGGCTCGGCGAGCACATCTCGATCCTCCGTGCGCGCGGCGTCACGGTTGTGTTCATCTCACACCGGATGCGGGAGGTCCGGCAGTTCTGCGACCGTCTTACGGTCCTACGGAACGGCGAAAGCGTCGGCACCGCCACGGTTGGCGCGATCAGCGACGATGAGGTGATCCGCATGATCATCGGCCGCTCACTGGCCAGCACCTTCCCCGCGAGACCATCGGCGCCAGGATCTCAGGAGCCGATTCTGCGTGCCGAAACTGTAGCTGCCGGCAACAAACTCCACGATGCAAGCTTCACCTTGCATCGTGGCGAGATCCTAGGCGTCGCCGCATTGCAGGGCATGGGACAGGCGGATCTGTTCCACGCCTGTTTCGGCATGGAACCGCTCACTGCCGGAAAGCTCTTCATCGACGATCAGGAACTCCTTCTGACATCGCCGCACGATGCGATTTCCCGACGCGTCGGCATCAGCCTGGTACCGGAAGATCGCAAGACCGAGGGATTATTCCTCAAACTGCCTGGACAATTCAATGTCTCGCTGCCGGTGGTCGATCGCTTCGTCAGGTATGGCCTGATCGACACCAAGGCAGAAGCCGACGCTGTTACCGACATTCTCGAGCAGGTCGAGGTCGCCCCCCGCGCACTATACGAGCCGGCAAGCGCCTTCTCTGGCGGCAATCAGCAGAAGCTCGTCATTGCCAAATGGCTGCTGGCCGATAGCCGGATCCTGCTGCTGTTCGACCCCACGCGCGGCGTCGATGTCGGAACCAAGCACCAGATCTATGTGATGATGCGCGACTTCGTCGATGCAGGCGGGTCGATCCTGTTCTACTCCACGGAAATTCCCGAGATCGTCAATATGTGCGACCGCGTCATGATTCTCTATCAGGGGCGGATCGTCACGACCGTCGCCGGCGACCAGATCGATGAAGAGGTGATTATGCGCGCCGCACTCAACGGAGTCCATGCCGATTTTGACGCCGGAGGGAATCGATGAGCGCGGCGCTCTCCGCAAGGATCTGGCCCGGTCATTCATCGCCCTTTGCGCGGTTGGGTCGGCATCGCGGTCTTATCGTGGCCTGGTGCGCATTTTTCGTCGCTTTCGGTATCGTCAATTCGGTGTCTTCGGGCTCGTTCAACTATTTCGAGTTCAGCTTCATGTCGGCGGGCGGTGCCACGCTTGCTCTCGCAGCGATGGGGCAGACTTTCGTGGTGCTGACGGGTGGCTTCGACCTATCCACCGGTGCGGTCGTGTCACTGGCCAATGTGATCTTGGCCGTCGGCATGAAACCAAACGGGGTTTCCGAGTTTCTGTTCTTCTTCGTCGCTATCGGCGTGGGTGCTGTCGTCGGTGCGGTCAACGGTTTCTTCGTGGCCTTCGGCAGAATGCAATCCATCGTCGTCACCTTGTCGACGATGTTCGTCGTGCAGGGCGTCACGCTGTTGATCATGAACAAGCCGGGCGGCACGATTCCTGCCGGCTTCTCTTCAGTATTCACAGGGACAGCGATCCCGAATGTTTTGCCGGCACCGGTCGCGGTTCTGCTCGTTGCATCATTATTCTGGTACCTACTGAAGAATTCCAGATTGGGCGTCAGCCTCTATGCCGTCGGCAGCGATGAGGATTCGGCGCGGGCGACAGGCATTCGCACGCGCAGCACGAAATTTGCCGCTTATGTCATCGCCGGCATGCTGTATGGCGCAGCCGGTGCCTTCATTTCGGCGCAGACTGGGTCGGCGGATCCCCTGATCGGCCAGCCGATGCTGCTGCAGGTTTTTGCCGCCGTCGTGCTTGGCGGTACGGCGCTTGGCGGTGGTCGTGGTGGATGCATCGGATCAATCATCGGCGCTTACACGCTGATGATGGTCGTCAACATTCTGCTGGTTCTCAACGTATCCGCCTATTACAGTTCGATCGCGGAAGGCGTTGTTCTGCTGCTTGCAGTGCTCGGCTCGGCGCTCAACCGGCGGTCGCCGGCAGCACATTATCTCCAGCTGTGGCGGACCAAATTGACCGCGGCAAAGCGTGGAATCGGCCTTGCCGCCAAAGCCGTGCCAGCGACGCTTCAGCACAAACGATCCGCCAAATCGAGAGCGGGACGCCAAGGCCCTGGTTGGTTGGTACGCAATCGAGACACGCTGCGATCGATCTGGCCGGCCTATCTGGGATTCTTTGTGGTGCTAGCCGTCTCGCAGCTTGCCTTCGGCACGGCGCTGGCAAATCTCGACTACATCAACTCGCTCCTGGTTTTGACATCCTTCCTTGCGATTCTCGCCCTCGGCCAGGGGGCGGCGATCCTGACTGGCGGTCTCGATCTGTCGATTCCCTGGATGATCGGCTTCGTTGGCATTCTGACATCGGCGATCATCAATGGCTCGAATGTTGTCGCCTTGTGGGCCGTGCCAATGGGTCTCGGCGTTGGTATGCTGTTCGGCGCTGTGAACGGTGTCGGCATCGTTTTCCTGGGCCTGCCACCGATCGTGATGACGCTCGCAATGAACGGCATCCTCGAAGGTTTGGCCCTGCTCTACTGCAACGGCACGCCGTCGGGTTTTGCCTCGCCGGCACAGCGTTGGTTCATGACCGGGCATCTCCTCGGCCTGACGCCGGTCGTCTGGTTTCTGATCCTGTTTGTCGCGGCCGCCGTGATCGGTCTCTCACGCACGCCGTTCGGACGACGCATCTATGCCGTGGGCAACAGCGTGACCGTCGCGCGGCTTAGCGCCGTCGGCGTCGGCAGCACGACGATCGGCGTCTATGCGTTGTCCGGATTCTGCAGCGCCCTTGTTGGTATCCTGTTATCAGGCTTCTCCGGCCAAGCCAGTCTCGGCATGGGTAACAGCTACCTCCTGCCCTCGATCGCAATCGTCGTCGTCGGCGGCACGCTGATCAGCGGTGGCAAGGGCCACTATCTCGGCATGCTCGGCGGCGCGCTGCTCCTGACCGCGATCTCCACCCTGCTGGCCGGGACGGTACTGCCTGATGCCGTGCGCAACATCATCTTCGGCTTGGTCGTGCTCACCGCATTGCTCGCGATGCGTGAACGCCAGGCCTGACACAGAGCGGAGAAATCAAGATTATGAAAATGGAAGCGCAGGGCCGGCGGGTTGTCGTCACGGCCGGAGCCGGGGGGATAGGCCTGGCAATCGTCGAAGCCTTGGTGGCCGCAGGTGCGAGGGTTCATATCTGCGACGTCGATGCGCAGGCGCTCGAGGCGTGCAGCGTACGGCTTGGGGTGACGACGTCTGTCTGCGACGTCTCGGATCGGTCGCAGGTCGATCGAATGTTCGACGCCGCACATGCCAGTCTCGGCGGGCTCGACGCGCTGGTGAACAATGCGGGAATTGCCGGGCCGACCGGTGCCGTCGAAGACATCGACCCCGATGACTGGCGCCGCTGCATCGACATCGATCTGACCGGGCAATTTCTCTGCGTGCGTCGTGCCGTGCCGCTTATCAAGGCGGCGGGTGGTGGCGCCATCGTGAACATGTCCTCCTCGGCAGGCCGCCACGGCTATGCGTACCGTACACCGTATTCCGCGGCGAAATGGGGCGTGATTGGGCTCACTCAGAGCCTGGCCAAGGAACTCGGACCGGCGGGGATCTCGGTCAATGCGATCCTTCCCGGCATCGTCCAGGGACCGCGGATGGAAGGCGTCATCCGGGCCAGGGCCGAACAGGTCGGCGTCTCCTACGAGGAAATGGAAGCTCAGTATCTCGAAAGCGTCTCGTTACGTCGCATGGTGACGCCGGACGACGTTGCCAACATGGCCGTGTTCCTCATTTCGCCGCTCGGGGCCAATGTCTCGGGCCAGTCGCTCGGCGTGTGCGGCAACGTCGAAACGCTGTAGGTGTCATGATGGTTCGAGTCGAGACGCTGCCGGTTCCGGCCTGCGACCTTGGTGAAGGTCCACTCTGGGATGTCGACGAGCAGAGGCTTTATTGGATCGACAGCCACGGCGCCACGATCTATCGCGCCGATGCTCAGGGCAAGGATCTTCAATCCTGGTGCGTACCCGAACACATCGGCTCCTTGTGCTTGCGCAAGGCGGGCGGTGCGATCGTCAGCCTGCGTAACGGCTTTCACGAGTTCGACTTCGCGTCGGGTCGAGCGACGCCGATTGCCGATCCAGAGAGCGGTATCCGGCGGACGCGCCTCAACGACGGCAAGGTCGATCGTCAAGGCCGCTTTCTGGCTGGTTACATGGATTACGAAGAGCGGGAAGGATTGGGCGGGCTCTACCGCTTGAATTCGGACCGCAGCGTGACCCAACTCGAAGACGGCATCGCCGTCAGCAACGGGCCGTGCTGGAGCCCGGATGGCGGCACCTTCTATTTCGCCGACAGCATGCAGCGCCGGATCTGGTCCTACAAATATGATACGGCGACCGGCGATCTGTTAAGCCGCCGGGTCTTCGCCGATTTCGCCTTGCATCTGCGTGGCTATCCCGACGGCGCGACCGTGGATGCGGATGGCTTCGTCTGGTCGGTCGAAGTTTATGGCGGGCGCCTTGTGCGCTTCGCGCCGGATGGCACGATCGATCGGCTGATCGGAATGCCCGTCGACAGTATCACGAGCGTCATGTTTGGTGGCGCCGATCTCGACATTCTCTATGTGACGTCGATGGCAAGGCCGTTTCTCGGCAGCAGGCGGCTGGAGCGGGAGGCGGGTGCCGTGTTCGCGGTGACAGGGCTTGGTGTGCGGGGAATTCCTGAAACACGGTTCGTTGGGTGAGGAGTGGGTGATGCGGATCGAAGTTCTTGTCGACGTCAAGACGACACTCGGTGAAGGGCCTCTTTGGGATGTCGACGAGCAGCGGCTCTACTGGATCGACAGTTTCGATGGTCGTGTCTTTCGCTGCACCGCCGATGGGCGCGAGGTGCGCGCCTGGGATGTGCCGCAGAAGATCGGCTCGATGTGTCTGCGCAAATCGGGTGGTGCGGTCGTGTCCCTGGCCCGCGGCTTCCACTTTCTCGATTTCGCCACTGGTGATCTATCCCTAATCGCTGATCCCGAGCCGGATCGCCCCAATAACCGGTTGAATGACGGCAAGGTCGACCGGCAGGGGCGGTTCGTCGCCGGCTCGATGGACACGCTCGAGGAAGGACCCAACGGCGCGCTTTACCGCCTCGACCCCGATCTGCGGGTGACCAGGCTGGAATCCGGCATCATCGTCAGCAACGGTCCGTGCTGGAGCCCGGATGGACGGACATTCTATTTCACGGATACGTGGTCCGGGCAGATTTCGGCCTATGATTATGATAGCGACAACGGCACGCCCTCCAACAAGCGGCGCTTCTGTGGCAGCCTTCCCAATGGTGGCGGTTTCGACGGCGCGACGGTCGATGCCGAAGGCTGTGTCTGGAGTGCCCATGTCTATGCCGGCCAGCTTGTCCGCTACCGTCCGGATGGTGAGATCGAGCGGATCATCGACATGCCGGTCAAGAAGGTCACGAGCGTGATGTTCGGCGGGCCTGATCTCGACATCCTCTATGTCACATCGATGGCGAAGCCGCCGCTGCCGCGATTCCCGGAAGATGGGGTGATGCGCGGCTCGCTGTTCGCCATTTACGACCTTGGCGTGAGGGGTGTTCCCGAGGCGCGGTTTGCCGGGTGAGACAATTGATATGAGTGAGAGCAAAAAAGGGGGAAGGGCGATGAGTGCAGAACAGCGCCGGCAGCAGAAGGTGATCATCACCTGCGCCATCACGGGTGCGATCCATACGCCGAGCATGTCGAAGCATCTACCGGTGACGCCGGAGGATATCGCCGATTCCGCGGTCGGTGCGGCGGAGGCTGGTGCCGCGATACTGCATCTTCACGCACGCGATCCAGAGACCGGGCGGCCCGACCAGTCGCCCGAGGCGTTCGGCCGGTTCCTCTCGCGCATCAAGCAACGCACCGGGGCGGTGATCAATCTGACGACCGGCGGCGCGCCATATATGACGGTCGAGGAGAGGGTTCAGCCGGCAGCTCGGTTCCAGCCGGAGGTAGCCTCACTGAACATGGGGTCGATGAATTTCGGCCTGTTCCCCATGCTCGACCGGTTCACGGATTTTCAGCATCCTTGGGAGCGCGAGGTCCTCGAGAATTCGCGGGACCTGATTTTCCGCAACACCTTCCGGGATATTGAATATGTGCTCCGCACGCTCAGCGATTCCGGCACGCGGTTCGAGTTCGAATGCTACGATGTCGGGCACCTCTACAATCTAGCCCATTTCCTCGGCCGGGGACTGGTGAAGCCGCCGCTCTTCATCCAGACCGTTTTCGGCATTCTCGGCGGCATAGGTCCACACCCCGAGGATGTGATGCACATGAAGCGCACGGCCGACCGGCTGTTCGGCGACCAATACCGGTGGTCGGTCCTCGGGGCCGGCCGGAATCAGATGCGGATCGCGGCGCAGGCCGCCTCGATGGGCGCCAATGTACGGGTTGGCCTTGAGGACTCGCTATGGATCGATGCGGGCCAGCTCGCGGAATCGAATGCCCAGCAGGTTCGCCGCGTCCGCCAGATTCTCGAGGGACTCGGGCTGGATATTGCGACGCCTGATGAGGCACGCGACATCCTCGCGCTCAAAGGGCCCGACCGCGTCGCGTTCTGAGCCGGCGGCAACAGCGTTCATAGTTGAGTGATTTCGGAGAAGTGGATGAAAGTCGGGGTTATCGGTGCCGGTCTTGTCGGGTCAGCCTGGGCGATCGTCTTCGCGCGAGCGGGTCACGATGTCGCGATGTTCGATGCGGTCGAGGGCGCTGCCGAGCGGAGCCTCGAGGTCATCGCCGATCGGCTGCGCACGCTGAAAGCGGTCGATCTCATCGAGGATGCGGCCGCGATCGCCGGACGAATAGTGGTCGCGGCTTCGTTGGCGGAGACCGTCAGGGACGCCGACTATATCCAGGAAAGCGTCTTTGAGACCGTCGAGCAGAAGCAGAAGATCTTTACGGAACTCGATCGAGTCGTCGGGCCGGTCACGCTGATCGGCAGTTCGTCGTCAGGCATTCCGGCCTCCGTGTTCACGGAGCACGTCGCTTGCCGCGATCGCTGCCTGATCGCTCATCCAGTCAATCCGCCCTATCTCGTGCCAGTGGTAGAACTCGTTCCGGCCCCATGGACGGCGCCCGAGACGGTTCGGCGCGTCCGCACGCTAATGGAAAGCGTCGGCCAGGAACCAGTCGAACTGACCCGCGAGATCGAGGGCTTCGCCTTGAACCGCCTGCAGGGGCTCCTGCTCGCAGAAGCATGGCGGCTCGTCGCCGACGGCATCATGTCGGTCGAAGATGTGGACCGGACCGTTTCCTCCGGTCTTGGCCTGCGCTGGAGCTTCATAGGACCGTTTGAGACCATCGACCTGAACGCCCCTGGCGGTGTCGCAGATTATGCGCGGCGCTTTGGCCCGATGTATGAGCGGATCGCCGGTTCCCGAGGATTTGCAAGCCAGTGGCATGACGATCTGATTGAGAAGGTCGAACAGCAGCGTCGGCAGGCACTTTCGGAGGAACAGTTGCGCGAGCGATCTGCCTGGCGTGACCGGCGCCTCATGGCGCTGCTTGCCCATAAACGTGACGCTCCGGGGTGATTTTCAGCTTCCACAAACCTGCTGTAAACGGCCATCGTTCGGCTGATCGAAGTGAGCAGGCGCGGCGATAACTTCGCTGTCTCGCAGATCGTGCGCCAATATTCACCATTAGTAACTGCGGCAGCATTGAAAGATGCTCATGATGCGGGGGCTGTACACGGCGGTGTAAAAGCCGGCCACATAAACCTCCACCGTCAACACCCCCGGCCCCCATTGAGTAGTCCGTGTTGGAAGTTAGTGCATTGTTGTCTCCGCCGCCATGGCCGGCTGTCGGTGGAGCGAAGCGGAACTGGAGGGTGGCCGTGGCGGCGTAGCGGTTTCCGGGGCCGGCGGGCGATATCCAAGCGAACTGTGTGGCCTGACGGTATTGTAGTGCTGCCGCCAAGCCGGGATCAGGATCTTCGCTTCCACCAAGGTGTAGAAGATATCCCCGTTGAGCAGTTCATCACGCAGCGAGCCGTTGAAGGACTCGCAGTAGGCATGGCAACCTCCGAATCGATTGCCTTCCCAAGAATCCGAAATCCCGCCGCCCGGGGATCCCCATATCATCCAGAAAATCAGTTCTCGCCGCAGTGTGGCACATCAGACTCACGCCAGATCAGAAATCAGCGTTGAAGAGCCCTGCCAGGCAAGCGTAAGTGCTGTCGGGCCGGCATTGTTGTGCTGACGCGGACTATTCCCGATGATTGTGGGCATGAGCGACGTCAGTATTTCTGAGATTTTTGAAGCGGATCGGGTTGAGGCGATAGGAGCGGCTCGTACGAGTGCTCATACGAGTGCTTCGAAGGAGCGGGTTGGGGTAATCACACGCGGGGCGCGCCGGCGGTGGTCGAGGTCGGTGAAGCGGGCGATTGTGGAGGCGAGCCTGGCGCCCGGCGTGATGGTTTCGGCACTGTGAACTCGGCATCGAGCGCGTCACTCTCTACCGATATGTCGGTCCAAAAGGCGATCTTAGAGACTATGGGAAGCGCGTCCTCGGCTTAGCGTAGGATTTCGCCCCCTCCCGCAAACGCACCCAAATGGCTAATGCGATACCGGGGCCAGCCGTTTGCAACAGAGCCCCTCCGGCAAACCCGGGGCGGTGCACTCCACCAGCCTGCATCCAATCCCATCAGAGGAAACCAGAATTTGCAACAGAGCCCCCCATCGCAGGCAGCATTTCTGACAACTGCGCCTGAACAGCTTTCGGGCTTGCTTCAAAAGCCTCTGCAACATTGCGAGTGAGTGCGCCCGGAAAGACTTCTGCCGTTCCACGCTCGACGCCGTCGAGTGTATCAAGCACCACCTCTTCGGGCTTCAGCCGTGGTTCGGGCAGCGGCTGACCCATGGCAGTTTCGACCTGAACGGGTAGGGTTGCGATCACCGCTGTCCCCCGGTGCTTCAATTCTGCCCGGAGACTGCGGGTCAGGGCCAGAGCTGCCGCCTTTGAGGCGGAATAGGTTCCGGCCGCGGGTAAGGTAACGAGCGACAACATTGACAAGATATTGACGATCGCTCCGCCGCCATTGGCCGCCAGGATTGGTGCAAACGCCCGCGACATGAGGAGTACACCGAAATAGTTAACCTCCATTTCGTCCCGCGCGATCTTGACGTCGGGCGCTGATAGCACCCCTTGCCATCCCGCCATACCGGCGTTGTTAATGAGCAGGGTCAGATCCTGTGCCGTCGCCACCGCTCCGTCGACCTGATCGGGGTTGGTCACGTCGACTTCGAGAGGTACAATCCGCCTGTCATTGGTCACCACTGCTCCCAAAGACGCAATGTCCCGTGCCCCGGCGTATACTTTCTTCGCTCCACGGCGAAGAAGCTCTCGAACAAATATTTCACCAATTCCACGATTCGCACCAGTAACAAGCGCAACCGAACCTTCGATTTTCATTTCATTGCATCCTTTTTCGTGACCGCTACGGGAATGTCCAGTTCGTCATCCCACAAGCGTTCCTATCTCAGCGCATCCCGCCGAAGCGCTATTCAGTCGCTCGGGATTGCAGGTATATTGATGTATCATGTCATATATGGAGTCGATATATTTTGTCGAGTCTTGATTCCCGCCGGCTTCCGACACAACGTTTTCATAGGATCCTTCTACCAGAAACCATGTCCTTGAGTTACCCAAATGGGGCGGCATAAACACTCGAACTTGACATCGAGCCGTTGCCTTTTTGTGGCTCAGGCGAAGCTGGCCGGCAGATTGGATTCGCGTTTCTGATTGCGTATGACATCATTAGGCTGTAGAGTGACCGCAGATCGACAGGCTCGATAGCGGGCGTGTCTTGTGCGATTCTTCTGCCCCTCACGGAGCAAGAGTGTCGCGGCCCACGCCCCGTCGACGGTCTCCGCCTGTAGAAAGGATCAACACTTTGATGGCTCAGCCTCTCTTCTCTCCACTTAGCCTTGGCCGATATGATCTGAGTCACCGCATCGTCATGGCCCCTCTTACCCGTATGCGCGCCGGCGAGCCCGGTGATGTGCCGCATGCGCTCAATGTCAAGTACTACCGCCAGCGGGCAACGCCCGGTGGATTGATCATCGCCGAGGGCTCTCCAATATCACCGTCTGCCAAGGGGATGCCTGCGACCCCCGGCATCTATTCGCCTGAGCAGGTGCAGGGATGGACGGCTGTCACAGACGCCGTACATCAAGCTGGCGCCTTGATCTTCCTGCAACTCTGGCATGTCGGGCGCATTTCGCATTCCAGCCATCAGCCGCACGGCGCGCTTCCGGTTGCGCCCTCGGCCATCGCGGCTGCAGGCAGCGCCTATACTGCCACCTTCGAGCGTGCGCCCTACGAGACGCCGCACACCCTGACGGTCGCGGAAATCGCTGGTGTGATCGATAGCTATCGGGCGGCCGCGCGCAATGCGCTCGCTGCAGGCTTCGACGGTGTCGAGATCCACGGCGCCAACGGCTACCTGATCGAGCAATTCCTTCAGAGCCGAACGAATACGCGCACCGACGCCTATGGCGGATCGATCGAGAATCGCGTCCGCTTCCTGCTCGAGGTCGCGCAAGCCGTCGCCGAGGTCTACGGCCCCGATCGGGTCGGCGTGCGGCTCTCTCCCTTCGGAGTCGCCAACGATAGCGGCGAAGCCGAACCCGAACACTTATACGGCTTTGCAATCCAGGGGCTTGCTAAACTGAAACTTGCCTATCTCCACCTGATTGAACCCCGCGCGAGCGGTGCCGGGCAGGCTGATGTCGACCACAAGAATGTTCCCTCGGCGTCGGAGCTGTTCCGGCCGACCTGGCCCCGCGTCCTGATTGCTGCCGGCAACTACACGCCGGCGTCGGCCAATGCGGCGGTTTCGGCCGGTCATGCCGACGCCATCGCATTCGGGCGGCTGTTCATCTCCAACCCCGACCTTCCAGAGCGCATCCGCAAGGACGCGCCGCTCAATTCCTACAATCGCGCGACTTTCTATGGAGGTGGCGCAGAGGGCTACACGGACTACCCGCGTCTTGGCTCCTCTATCGCGGCCGAATGAGCAACGCCGCGTGAGTATATACGGAGAATATCATCATGCGCTTACTTGTTGTTGGAGCCGGATCGACGGGCGGTTATTTCGGCGGACGCCTCGCTCAAGCCGGTCGAGATGTCACTTTTCTCGTCAGGCCTGCGCGCGCGTCGCAGTTGCGTGAAAACGGTCTGCAGATTGTGAGCCCTCACGGCGATGCGACGCTGCAACCGAAAATCGTGACTGCGGACGAAATTACCGGCCCCTACGACGCGGTGCTTCTGACAGTGAAGGGATTCCAGCTCGATGCCGCGCTCACCGACATCGCGCCGGCGGTAGGGCCGGAAACGATGATCCTGCCAGTACTCAACGGTATGCGGCACATAGACGTTCTCACCAAGGGGTTCCCTCCGCATAACGTGGTCGGCTGTGCCTTGAAAGTGGCTACGGTGTTGGAGGACGACGGGAGGATCATCCAACTCAACCCGCTCCAGGATCTCGCCTATGGAGAACTGGATGGCACCATGAGTCCACGCATCGCGGCCCTCGACCAGTTCATGCAAGGCGTCGCGATCGGTGCCAGGCTCTCCAATGTCATCCGTCGCGAAATGTGGGAGAAGTGGGTCCTGCTGGCGGCACTCGGCGCAATCACCTGCCTGATGCGCGGAACGATCGGTGAGATCGAAGCTTGTGCGGGCGGCCAGTTCGCACTCCAGTTACTCGATGAGGTCGTAACCATCGTCAAGACCGTCGGCGAGCCCCCGTCCGAGGGGTTTCTGAAGGCGGCGCGCGAGCAACTAACCAGGAAGGGGTCTCCGCTCGCATCGTCGATGTTCCGCGATATCCAGCGTGGACGACCGATCGAGGTGGAGGACATTGTGGGCGACATGCTGCGCCGGGGCGCCCAGGCCGGGCTCGGTGCGCCGCTGCTCTCGGCGGCTTTCGTCCACCTCAGCGTCTACCAGAACAGAATTGCCCCATCTCGATAGCACCGCACCGGCCGGCGTCCGCGCCAGTTTCAGAGACACATCGCCATGACCAACAAGAACGGCATACCCCGAGGTCTTCGTGCGCGTGATCAGGCCATCGCCAGCGCGCAACCACTCGAGGACGTGCTTTGTGACACCGACCGTCCAAAGCAGGAGCGATGGGTCAGCGGGCGCGCCGCGCGGGTGCTTCTCTGCGCCTCTGGCGTGTCCTTTATGATCATGCTGGACTCCAATATCGTCGCCGTCTCCCTGCCGGCCATCGCCCGCAACCTCAACGCCGCCTTCACGGACATCGAGTGGGTTGTCAGCGCCTATATCCTCACTTTCGCCGCCTTGCTGATGCCAGCTGGCGCGCTTGCCGACCGTTTCGGCCGCCGCCGCCTGCTGACATTCGGGCTCGTTCTCTTCACGCTCGCTTCGTTGCTCTGCGGACTTGCGCCAACGACGATCGTCCTCAACGCTGCCCGTGCCCTGCAAGGCATCGGCGCGGCAATCCAGCTCAGCGCGGCGCTCGCCGTGCTGGGGCACACCTTTCGCGGTCCCGACCGTTCCAAAGCCTTCGCCTTTTGGGGCACGGTCATCGGCGTCGCTGTTGCCCTTGGCCCGCTGGTCGGCGGACTTATAACCTCCGCTTTCGGATGGCGCTATGCGTTCTTCGTCAACGTTCCCGTGGGGATCGGCTTGCTGTTGCTCGCGCTGGCGTCAGTGGAAGAGTCCAGCGACCCTGACGCTCAAAGGCTCGATCTCGCCGGTATGGCACTCTTCGGAACCGGATTGTTCGCGCTGGTGTGGGCCCTGATCGACGCCAACGGCGATGGCTGGTCGAGCCGACCGACTGTCGTAAAACTCGTCGCGGCCTCGATTCTTCTGTGTCTCTACGTCGTAGCGGAACTGGTGCAAAGGCGGCCGATGGTGGATTTCGGGCTCTTCCGCAAACGAACTTTCCTCGGTAGCAGCTTCGCCATGCTGGGTTTCGCGTCTGCAGCCCAGGTGATGATGACCTACCTGCCGCTTTATCTACAGAACAGCTTCGGGTACAGCCCGGCGGAAGCCGGTGTGCGTATGCTCCCTTTTGCCCTGCCGCTGTTCTTTTTCCCTCGGGTTGCTGCTGCCCTCGCGGCGAGGATCTCGGGACGGATGCTGTTGACCATCGGTCTGGTTATCGTTGTCGCCGGAAATCTATTGACCGCGGTCGTCGTCGCCACGCAGGAGCCCTTCCTGGTCGTGGCAATCGGCATGGTGATCACGGGCTGCGGTGCAGGCTTGCTCAACGGCGAAACCGCCAAGGTCTCTATGAGCGTCATCCCGCCGGAACGCAGCGGGATGGCGTCGGGTATCGGCGGTACGCTCCGCTTCGTCGGCCTCGTCACCGGAATCACGGGCCTTGGCGCTATCCTGACGGACGAGACCCAGCACTATTTCCTGCAGGCGGCAGCAAACGCTCAACTCGGGCCACTGGCCAGTGGAACGTCTGACCCGTTGGTCTCCCGGATCATTGCCGGCGATCTCGCAGGCGTCGTAGCGCAGACTCCTGTGACAGCGCGTGACACGATGCTCGATATTGGCAGGCTGAGTTTTGGAGGCGGCTTCTCCGCAGTGTTGCTGGCCGCTGCCGCCATCGCCGCAATCTCTGCGCTTCTCACCGTCATCTTTGTCGACGCCGCCGATACCGCGCCTCACCGCTCGGACGAAATATTGGCGTCCGCATTGGAAGAGTCACTCGATTGAGCAACTGGAGTTCCAAATGAAAGTTAGCCGAGCCCAGTCAGAGGAAAATCGCCAAATGGTGATTGCCGCCGCCAGCCGTCTCTTCCGGGAGCGAGGCTTCGATGGAATTGGCTTGAACGAGCTGATGAGTGCGGCTGGCCTCACGCATGGCGGTTTCTACAAGAAATTCGAATCGAAGGAAGATCTCGCAGCGCAAGCATGTGCCCGCGCTCTCGGTAAGAGTCGGATGAAGTGGCTGCGTCTTGTGGCACATACGCAGGAAAATCCATTCGCGGCAGTCGTCCGGGCCTACCTTTCCACACGGCATCGCGACGATCCAGGAGATGGCTGCGCCTTCGCCGCCCTCGGCCCTGACGCATCCAGGCATAGCGGCAAGTTGCGCGAGGTATTTTCGAGCGAGATCGAAACGCATCTCGGCTTTCTCGAAAGTCTGATTTCAGACGAACCGGATGAGGAGGCCCGCGACCGCGTGATTGCCGCATTGTCTACCATGGTTGGCGCATTGCTGATCTCCCGGGTTGTTACTGACCCGGAGCTGTCTGGTAGGTTTCTCGATGCGTCGGCGGAGGCAGTCATGTCCCATGCAGAACACAAGACTCACAACACCAGACGAGATAAATAAGATGTCGAAGGAAACACCCGTAATTCTGATAACCGGCGGAAGCAGAGGTATCGGCCGAGCCATCGCGCTTCGCGCCGCCCATGTTGGCTACGATGTGGCAATTACCTATGTAGAGGATTCCTCTGCGGCTGAAGACGTTCTCGCGAAAATCAAGCTTGCCGGACGAAAGGGTTACGCACGTCAATGTGACGCATCTGCTGAGAGCAGCGAAATCGCCGCGCTAATCAACGATGTTTCATCCGCGATTGGCCCAGTAACTCATCTCGTCAATAATGTAGGGATCACTGGCAGAATCGGGATGCTCGTCGATTTACCAGAGGACATTCTGCGCAAGTCTTTCGACGTAAACGTAATCGGCACAATCCTTAGCTGCAAGATTCTTGCCGCACGCTGGATCGCTGATGGTGTGCCGGGTTCGATCGTGAACATCTCGTCTATTGCCGCCACATTGGGAGCACCTAACGAATATGTCCATTACGCCGCATCGAAGGCGGCTATTGAAGCTTTCTCGATCGGCTTGTCCAAAGAACTTGGCCCGCACGACATCAGAGTAAACGTTGTCTCGCCAGGCACCACCCAGACAGAGATTCACGCAAGGGGCGGAGACCCGGGCAGACCAGAGCGGCTCTCCGCCAAGGTGCCACTCGGGCGCGTGGGCGAGCCTGATGAAATAGCGGCGGCTGTTATGTGGCTCCATTCGTCGGAGGCAAGTTATGCCACCGGCGCAACTGTTCGAATTGGCGGAGGACTATAATATGCCACATATCACGACGTCTGACGGAGTTCGCCTATCTTATCAGGAGACAGGCTGGGGCGACCCGGTCGTCCTTATCCAAGGTCTGGGATTTCCCGGAGACGTCTGGGCGCCCATCGTCGACCGCCTCCCTGACACGTATCGCGTCATCACTATGGACAACCGAGGCGTGGGATCGACCCAAGCGCCAGACGGCCCCTTCAGCATTTTTGACATGGCCGGCGACGTCGCGGAGCTGCTGACCCAGGTGGTTGGATCGCCGGCGCATGTCGTCGGCTTCTCTATGGGCGGCATGATCGCACAGCATCTCGCCGGGGCGCACCCGCAGCATGTGCGCTCGCTCGCGCTTCTCTCGACTACGGTGCGTCCCAACGCGCAGACCGACGCGCGGGTGAAATTATGGCGCAGGATGGCGCTGAGCGGAACGCCGCGCGAAATCCTCGTCCATTCGCAGCTTCTCTGGTGCTGCCAGAATACCTTCTTCGACAATCCAGACGCGCTTGAACAGATCATCGCCCATTTGACGGCGCAGCCGGCTTCGCAAACGCCGCAAGACTTCATCCGGCAGATCGAGGCCTGCCGCTCCCATGACGCGACGTCCGTGGTCCCGAACATCCGCAGCCCGGCCGTTGTGCTGGTCGGGCCCGAGGAGCGCTTCTTCTCGATCGACGAAGCGCAGCAACTCGCGCGGATGATCCCCGGCGCATCGTGCAAAATCCTCTCAAGCGGCGCGCACAACGCCTGGATGGAAAACCCCGACGAGGTCACCGAAGAGCTTTTGTGCCTCTTCACTGAAGCTCAATTGCCGCAATCCCCAGCAGACAGGAGCCGTAAATGATACGCGACATCGTTCTGGCGCACCCCGTGCGGACCGCAATTGGCGCCTACAATGGCGCGCTCAATAGCATTCCCGCCACCGAGCTCGGCGCGGGCGCCATCCGCGAAACCCTAGGCCGGGCCAATATCGCGCCCGGGCAGATCGGTGCGGTGGTGATGGGCAACGTCATCCAGGCCGGTAACCGCATGAATCCCGCGCGCCAGGCCGGCGTCGACGGAGGTCTGCCCGTCTCCGTACCGGCCATGACTATCAACCGCGTCTGCGGGTCCGGCGCGCAGGCAATCGTCACCGCCGCCCAGGAGGTGCAACTCGGGCTTTACGACGCCGCCGTCGCGGGCGGCATGGAGAACATGGACCGCGCGCCCTATCTCGTCGAAGGCGGGCGCTGGGGCTACCGCATGGGCGATGGCGCGATCGTCGACAGCATGCTGCGTGACGGGCTGAACGACGCCTTCTCGGGTGAACACTCCGGCTGGCACACCGAGGATATGGTCAAGCGTTGCCAGATCAGCCGCGAGGCACAAGATGAATGGGCCGAGCGATCTCAGCGACGCTTCTCCGAAGCCACAGTCGCGGGGAAGTTTGCCCCTGAGATCTTCCCCGTGATGATCAAAGGTCGAAGGGGTGAGGAGAGCTTCGCCGTCGACGAAGCGCCGCGGCCGGACACGACGCTCGATGGTCTCGCCAAGCTGAAGCCGGCGTTCCGCAAAGACGGCACAATCACCGCCGGCAACGCCCCTGGTCTCAACAGCGGCGCCTCCGCCATGGTCGTGGCCGATCGCGCATTCGCCGAGACACAAGGGATCGCTCCGATGGGCCGCCTGGTGGCATATGCCGTGGCGGCGGTCGAGCCCGGCTTCTTCGGGTTGGGACCCGTGCCAGCCATCCACCAGACCCTGGAGCGCGCGGGATGGACGCTTTCCGACATCGACCGGATCGAGATCAACGAGGCCTTCGCCGCAGTCCCGCTGGCGATTATCAAGGAACTCGGCCTGGCCGCAGACATCGTGAATGTCGAAGGCGGAGCGATCGCGCACGGGCATCCGATCGGTGCGACCGGAGCGGTGCTGACCACGCGCCTGCTTCATTCGATGCGGCGCGACGGCCTGCGGCGCGGCGTCGTCACGCTTTGTATCGGTGGGGGACAAGGCATCGCACTTGCATTGGAAGCGTTTAACGATTGACATTTGGGTTTTGACAATCTGCTACCACCCAGGCGGAATGTCTACATGCAGATCTGGAAGGTGACTAACAGATGAAAGGAACTGATCTCAGCGGAACCGAAGGGTATGCGAATCAAATAGATAAGCTTTTTCAGGAATATGAATGCATTTCATTCGAGGCTGTTCATAGACCAATAATGTACTGCATACCACCGGCGCCTTCCCACCTACTCGATATAGGGGCGGGAACAGGCCGTGATGCTGCAGGGTTTGCGCAATTAGGATATTATGTCACTGCAATCGAACCCGTCTCCGAACTGCGCAGACGAGCGGCTCAGTTGCACCAATCCCGCCGCATTGAATGGCTAAATGATTGCCTACCCGAATTACCAACCGTTACCAAACGCCGCCAGATGTTTGATGTCATAATGTTGACTGCGGTTTGGATGCACCTAGATCAAAGCCAAAGACAGCATGCCATGCCTTTAATCAGCGCCCTCATCCGGTCAGGGGGAGTCGTGGTATTCTCGATTCGTCATGGACCGCCACCGCCTGGACGGCGAATGTTTGAAGTAGGACCAGACGAGACAATTTCTCTGGCAGAGCAGGCCGGTATGAGTTGCATCCAGCGGATTGAAGCTCAGAACGACCTACGGGGCGTCTCTGACATATCTTGGGATCGCCTCGTATTCATCAAAAAAGGGGACACTAATAGTAGTTGATTTCAGTTGTTCCGGAACTGCCGGATCGTGTTCTCATCCGGCGTCGGCCCGCCAAGGTCAAAGCGGTTGATCTGCTCCATCAGCATCCGCTCCGAGCGCACCGAGTACAGCGCCTGCAAAAGCGTCGCCGGCCACATCATCGAAAAATGGAGGATCGACTACAATCTCAACCGGCCGCACACGAGCCTCGACGGGTTCATCCCGACCGAATTTGCAACTCGCTCCAGAACGGACCAAATTCGAACAGCGCTAACTTATAGTCGCGGACAAATCGGGGAGCAGGTCACGCATCCCATTCTCCTCTCGGGAGAATAGAATCAGTCAAATTAAACCAGGACAAGGGTTCTGTAGCGGCCTGCTAAAGCCCGAATAGCGACCACGCCTCCCTCCACCCGCCTCCAATTCACCACCGGCTCAGTGAATTACGAATTCAAGAACCGGCACAGTGTTAATGCGGGTGTCCAGCTGATGAACCAGTGTTCTGGATCATCAGCCGCAAGAACGGATTGATCTTTGCTCGGGATGACTGCAGGTCTGCCCGAAGGATCGAGATGAACTTTTATGGCCGGGATGTTGAAGATGGTTATTCGAATGGCGACCTGATACACCATACAGAATTCAATGCAATCCGAAAACGAAATAAAGTAATTATGGAGAATATTCCGTGTTCTTATTCTTTCTAGGCATGGCGATTTTTCTGAGTATGCATTCACTTGGAATACTCGCAAAAGCTTGGCGTGACCGGCAGGTAACCCGACTTGGAGCGGTGGGCTGGAAGGGGATTTACTCGTTGATATCTGCGATCGGATTCATCCTAATGATCGTTGGCTTTGGACAAGCACGGGACGCCTCCTACCGGCTGTACGCCCCCCCTGGTTGGTTACATTACCTAACCATCCTACTCACCCTGGCAGCTTTTATCCTCATCGCGGCCGCGTATGTGCCTCGCAACCACCTGAAACAATGGCTTGGCCACCCGATGCTTGCGGGTGTGATCGCATGGGCCTTTGGCCATCTCGCGTCTATCGGCATGCTACGTGACGTCATCCTGTTTAGCTCATTTCTGATCTGGGCTATCATTGACTTTGTCGTGTCGCGTCGTCACGATCAAATTGTAGGCACAATCTATCCTGCAGGGACTTTGCGCGGCGATCTGCTTAGCCTCGTCATCGGCACGACCTCATGGACAGTCGTTGCCTTCTGGCTGCACAAACTGGTGATCGGACTGAATCCGCTCGGCTAACCTGCTGACGGCAGAAAGAGGTTTTAGCGAGCAATTTTCACTCATTCGGCCTCCGTCTGGGTCCCGCTGCAATCGCCGGTGTTCTCGGTATCATTCCTCGATAATGGACGTGGGTCCGACTTGGTGGGGTCTAGCGAGGCGAGCGCGATGTCGGCATAGCCTGTCAAGACCCGAGACCCAGGTGCTGTTCATCCACTTCTGGCAGACGGCGACCCCAACGTCTGCGTATCAGAAGCGTGGCTATCGCCCTAGCCAGCGATAGCCACGCTTCCACAAAATAGGTTCAGGCGTGTTGCTCGACGCCTGACCCATACAGCGAAGCGATGTTCTCATGGATCTTCAATGCAAACGGTGACGCCTCATCCGGCGGCGTCACGATTTCCACGTAGCTGGCGGTGTTTGACGATCCTATCGCCCCGAGCTCCTTGTCGAGGTCTTGCTCGGTCTCGACCCGGACGGTGTGCCAGTCGTCGCAACCCAACGCTCTTGGAAGTTCGGCGTAATGCCACTGCGCCAAGTCGTTGTATTCAATTTGCGGCTCGCGGCACAGCAGACGCTCAATCAGATAGCCGCCATTGTTCAGAATGAATATGACCGGGCGTCGGCCATAGCGGGCAAACTGGCCCACCTCTTGGGCCGTTAGTTGATGCGATCCTTCACCAGTGAAGAGGACGACGCGACGGTCCGGCGCAGCGATAGCCGCGCCAAAGGCCGCGGGCGTTGCCCACCCAATGGCGTTCCACAATGTCTGGTTGAGAAATGCCGCCCCCTTGGGAAGGTGGGCAAAGGCCATCCCCATCGACACTGTTCCGGCTTCGGCGACGACAATGTCTCCGTCGCGCAGGAAGCTTTCGAACCTCGGATAGAAGAAGCCTGCTTTGATGACCCCGCCGGACGGTAGCGGAACGACCGCTTTGCGGACAGCAGGATGCGGCTGATCTGCAAACCTCGGGGCCTTTCTTGCGAGTTCGTGCAACAGGTCTTCGATCTCGACACTGGGAAAGACCCTTCCATCGATTTTCGTTTCGTGATGGGAAATCGTGATCAGGCATTGCGGATTGAGACGTGACGTAAAAGCCGCCGTGTTAAAGTCATTCATCTCTGTGCCGACCATCAGGACGCAGTCGCGAGATTCGACGAAGGCTCGGACATCTTCGTTCATCATCCGGCCTGCATACATGCCGATGTACGACGGATGCTGTTCGTCGAGTACGGCCTTATCACCAAACATGGTGGCGAACGGAAGATTCGTTGCTTCGATCACCTCCGTCATGGTCCGCTCGAGAGCGAGCCGAGCGCAGAGAATTCCTGGCAAAACACAGGCGGTCTTCGCAGCTTTGAGGCCCGCGATGATTCCTGAAACAGCGGCCGTCAACATCGCGGGATCACTGGCCGACGTGGGGATTTGAGACCGAAGGTCCAAAGCAGGCTTGTCTGCGAGATCGGACGGAAAAGCCATGTAGACCGGCCGACGGTGGTACAATGCTGCCGCGATCAGGCGTTCGGTTTCCGCGACCACATTCTCCGGCGTCATGACGGCGCTGGCGCAGACGATCGCATCCGCCATCTGCCGGAAGACGTCAAAGTTTCCGTCTCCGAGGGTATGATGTACCAATGCGCCCGATGCCTGTGTCGCGACGCTCGGCATCCCCACCAAATGGAAGATGGGCAGCTTCTCTGCATAGGACCCCGCAACACCGGCGTTCGCGCTGAGCTCCCCGACGCCGAACGTCGTGCAGATCGCGCCGACGCCCGCCACACGTGCGTAACCGTCAGCCGCATAAGCTGCGTTGAGCTCGTTACTGCATCCGATCCATTGGATTTCCGGATGTGCTACAATCGCATCGTTTACCGAAAACGCAAAATCGCCAGGAACGCCGAAGACATGTTCCACGCCGATGTCATTCAGACGCGATAAGACATGCTGCACGACAGTTTTCATGTACCTTCTCCTAGTTTTTGAGTGACTTGGATCGCTGCTGACGCAACCCCGCGTTCGTCAGGCCTGCCGATTTTCGAGCGTTACGTATGTAGCCGCGCCCCTTTGGTGGCGCCGTTGACCTCATTGCGTGGGCCACGCAAGGCGAGCCCGACCAAGTTAGGGGCGTCTAGAGGTTCTCGTCGGAAAACGGCTCGGCCTGCTTCACCATTGGGTTGAAAGAACATCGCATCGACATAGGCAGCGCGCGTCAGATCGCGCGTAAGAGCTTGATTAAGAGCATGTACCAGAATCCCTTGCGGTGCCGTGAAAATGACGATGGGCTCACCGAAAAGACGCGTGAACGGCCGATCCGCGGCGTCGTGATAAATCTCGCCCATCGCGTTCGGAGACGCATCGCCGATGCCGGTGGCAAGGAAGGCGGTAACGTTGAGCTTCTGCCATGTCGGCAGGGTCTCCAGGACGATGATGGCGGTCTTCAACCCGTTCATGGCGACCTCTAGACGTTCAGAGTAAATGGTGCATATCCTTATGGGGTAAGGTGAAACTACGATATTGCCGTACTACGTTCGAAATCAACGGAAGGGCGCCTCTATGACGTCAGAAACGACTGCGGTTCGGCAAAGACCGTCACCACCCGCCAGATTGGACGAAACTGACCGAAAGCTATTAGGCCTCCTCGCGGAGGACGCGACGCGCAGCTACGCAGAATTGGGCCGTCTACTCCATCTGTCCGCGCCCGCCGTCCATGAGCGAGCGAAGCGGCTGAAGCAGGAAAGAGTCATCAAGGCCACGACGGCTCAACTTGATGGAGCGAAGATTGGACGGCCATTATTGGCATTTGTCCACGTTCTGACGGATAACTGGACCGTGACCAGACAGATTCTCGAACTTCGGAAATTCCCGGACATTGAGGAGATCCATTCGTCAACCGGAGAAAGCTCCATGCTGTTGAAGGTTCGGACACGCGATACCCAATCGCTTGAGGAATTGCTCGAGAAAATCCACGCAATTGAAGGCTTCAAGGGGACGAGAAGCTACATCGCGCTCTCGACCTATCTTGAGCGGGGCCCGAGTCCCGAATAATGTCGAAACATCAGTGGACCTTTTCCGAGGTTCACGCCTTCACCGATCGACCCGAGCGGGCAGTTTATCGGAATCATCGCCTGAGTGCGGAGGCCCGCAATTTTGCGCGTCGGCGAACCATAGCTCCCTTATCTGCTCGGACGCAGGGAGCGCGGTCGGCCCATTATTTGTTCAGGCTTGCTTTGCTCACCTGTTGAAGGGTCCGCTCAATCGCCGCATCAAGCGTCTGCGCGACCGCCAGAACCTCCTTGTCCCCAAATTGTCCGAATAGCGATGATGGCTTGTCGTATTCGAACACCGCATGGCTATTCTCGTTCTCGTACAGTACTACACGGAATGGCGCGTAGAGCGCGGCAGCCAGTTGATGCCTGGTCATCCTTGATGCGGTGAGCGGATTTCCGACGTCGTACTGCAATGCCTTGCGTGCCAATCCGGCGACTTTCAATACGTTTCCATGGTCGCGGCTCTGAAAAATCGCAAGCTCCGGGCCGCTCTCGAGTTTTTCTCTTGCGCCCTCGAATTCGCCTTCACGCAAGAGATTGGAGATCCGGCCGTCAAATTTGGGAAGGATTGATTCAAAGGTCGCTCGTGCATGCTCAAACGTCTGAGGAAGTTCGATTTTCACATGCCGAACCGGTATCGTCGTGTTGGTGACTACTTCGGCTGTCATTGCGTCCTCCAAGTCATGTCACTGCGTGAGCACCAGATTGGGGATGTCCAAAATGGCGATCTCATTCCGGGTCGGCCTTCGCGGTTACTCAGGCCTGCACGTTCAGGACCTGCCGCGTCCTGGAGACCCTCTGTGCTTCTTCTGCTGGTCAGCTGCGATCCGCTCCGTCTAGATCGCAAGCGACAACCCTATCCATCATCTCACGCATGGCCGTTGTGTTATGGGCGCCGAATTCGGCCTCGAACTCGGCCTGCGCCCGATCCCATCCCGGCCGTCCTAACGCGACCCGCTCCAGACCCGCTTGGGTAACGGAGACCATCCTGACACGGCGATCATTGGGACCAACCTCGATCTTGACCAGGCCATCCCGTTCAAGGGGACGCAAATTGTGTCCGATCGTAGCGCGATCCATGGTCATCAGCGCCGCCAGCTCAAGCATCGACTTCGGACCCCGATGCTTGAGGAGTCCGAGGATCGCATACTGGGTTACGCGCAACCCCGAGGCCGCGAGTTGCACGTCGTAGAAGCGGGAGACGTGGCGAGCCGCCCGCCTGAGTTTGGTGCAGTTGCAAAGGCCGGGGATATCGGGTTCAGGGCTCGACACCTTCATTTCTCCAGGACGGAACCAGACGGCGACCAGTTTTTCTGGCCGACGGCCGACCAATCCGCTGGGCGTCCGTCGAGGCGGTGCATGCGCGTCCCCTGGCGCTCTTGTAAAATTGTCGGTTCGAGCGGCGTGGTGAACACGTTTTCGACCAGCGTGTATTCGGCCGCGAGCCGGCCGACCGGCGCAAGGGCCGCGGTGTCAACGTGACTGTTTGCGGGATTATAAATATCGTCCCGAAGATGGAAACGCACCACGCGGCCCCACACTACGTGGTCGCCAAAGTCGCCGACGGTGAATTCGCGTTCCAACTTGCACTCCATAGCAACGGGGGCCAGGGCGACACGTGGGGGACGTACGACCACACTCGGAGCCTTCTCGAGGCTTGCCGCTTCGAACTCGTCGACCTCGGGCAGATGCTCGAACGCGGTTTTGTGCATTCTCTCCGCGAGTGGGAGCGTCACGAGGTTTGCAACGAATTCTCCGGTGTCATGAATGTTGACGTAAGTGTCCTTCAGCGTGACGCCGTCCGACTTGTGCTGAATCGTAATGGACAGGACCGGAGGCTTGCGACCAACGACCGTGAAGAAGGAGAATGGCGCCAGATTGGGAATCCCATCCTTCGAGAGAGTACTGATCCATCCGATGGCGCGCGGCACGATCGTCGAGATCAAGATTTTGTAGGTCTGCGCCGCGTCAAGGTCATCTGCATCGAGAATCATCGGCGTTAACTCCGGTTCGCGTGCGGCAGATCCTCCGCCGCCAGAAAATGGGACGCATCGATCACACCCCGCAGGCGCTGACCGATCTCCGCAGAAAATTGCAGGGCTCCGCCCAGCGGCCTGTGGTGGATCGCGACGCGCTGTATGGCGCCGGAGTCATTGCGTGTGATCACCGTGACGCCGTTGAGATTCACGCCCCCGAAGGCGCGCGCTGTCCACTCGACATACTGACGGGACTCGCCGGCCGTCTCATCAGTGAATTCGAGGCTCTCGTAGACCTTGCTGGCGGCCTCCATAACGCGTTTCACGTTTTCGCGGCCGCTGATGGGCTGGTACAAGACGGATGCTTCCAGCACCACATCCTCGGCGAAGGCGTCGGCGAAAGCCGTCGCATTTCGCTTAGCAAAGGCGCCCTTCCAATCCAGCGCACCCTCGGCGGCGGAAGACCGATCCATACCCTCCAGATAGCCGTCTATGAGTGCGGCGATGCGTGCGGGCTGTTCGATGTGAGCCCAGTGGCCGGCCTCAGCTACCACCTCACTACGGACTTCGGCGAAGCGCTCGGCTTCGGTCTTCGCCATCTCCCGCGTGACGAAGGGGTCAGCAGCGCCCCGGATGATCAGGACAGGACCTGTGAAGGCGCTGGGCTCGGCGCCGGCCAGATCGCCATTATTCCAGGCATCCACCAGGGCGGAGACCACGGACGGCTTCACGACGTCGCCCAGGTCGCCCAACAGCGCCTCATCCTGGGGTGAGAGCGCGTGCGAGAGGTTCCGACGCGCTTGCCGTTGCAAGACAGGCTCTCCACCGAGCCGCTTGAATGGTTCGACCATCTCCGCCGAAGCATGCACCCCTCCGAGCGGCGCCGGGGCCAACAGAACGAGCCCCTTCACAAGCCGAGGATTAGTGACCGCGACAAGCTCGGCAATCTGTGCACCCATGCTTTGCGCGACGATGACCACGGGCTTGCCGAGATTCTCAACCAGCCGGCCAACCCCCGCCGCATAGCCTCGGAGCGATATCTCGCCATCATAGGCGCAGAGCGAGCCCATGCCCGGCAAGTCGACCGTTATGTTCTGCACATCTGCGTGCAACGCAGCGATCACCCGATCCCATACGGCGCCCGCGTCCATGAAGCCATGAATGAACAGTAATACGTACGATCCGTATCCCGAACTCCTGAACGGGATTGAAGCTGCCAGGGTCTTGCTCGTGCTCAAAAGAAGTCCTCCCGTCTCATGCGCGTGGGTCATGGGGCTAACCGGATTGCATAACATCTCATATGCCCCTATATTAAGTCTTATATGCCCGTATTTGCAAGAGGACCTGACATGATCAATCGCAGGGACGTGGAATTCGAGACCGATGGCGGCGATCGTCTCAGGGGATGGTTGTTTGTTCCGGCGGACGCGGCCGGCCCGCGCCCCGCCATATCGATGGCTCACGGCTATGCTGGCGTGAAGGAGCATGGCATCGAGCCCTTCGCCCGTGATTTCGCTGACGCAGGCTTCGCTGTCCTGTTGCACGATCATCGCAACTTTGGCGCCAGCGACGGCGCCGTTCGCCAGGACGTCGATCCCTGGCGGCAAATCGCCGACTGGCGTCGCGCCTTGTCCTTCCTGGAGGCGCAGCCGGAAGTCGACGCCTCGCGGATAGGCCTATGGGGGACGAGCTATGCCGGCGGCCACGTCATCGTACTCGGCGCGACGGACCGGCGGGTCAAGGCCGTGGTCGCCCAGGTGCCGACGATCAGCGGTTATGAACAAGGACTACGCCGCATTCCTCCGGACGCTATCGCGGCGATCGAACACGCGTTTTCAGAGGACGAGCGCGCTCAACTTCGCGGCGAGCCCCCGCGCCGCCAGGCGATCGTGAACGCAGACCCTTCCGTGCCGGCATCATATCGGTCCAAGGACGCGATTGAATTCTACCTGCAGCCTCTACCGGCCGGCGTCTGGGAAAACAGCGTGACGGTTCGCTCGACTCGGGCCGCCCGGATGTATGAACCCGGTGCGTGGGTTTCACGCGTGTCGCCGACGCCGTTGCTGATGGTCGTGGCGTTGAACGACACGATCACCGTCACCGACGTCGCGCTGGCCGCCTATGAACGCGCGCTGGAGCCGAAGCGGCTCGTGACGATCCCCGGAGGCCATTTCGATCCCTATGTCGGGCAGTTTCCGAAAGCGAGCGCGGCCGCCGTTGCCTGGTTCCGAGAGCATTTGGTCTGAAGAGGAAAAAGCTCATGGCTCATCTGACGCATACGATCGAAGACAGCATCGCCACGATTATCCTGAACAATCCGCCACAGAACCGCCTGTCGCCCCAGATGATCGATGAGCTGGAAACGGCGCTTACCGCTATCGGCGACAGTAGCGCGCGGACGTTGCTTGTGCGGGCGGAGGGT
This sequence comes from Acidiphilium sp. JA12-A1, assembly GCF_000724705.2. Classification (NCBI taxonomy): domain Bacteria; kingdom Pseudomonadati; phylum Pseudomonadota; class Alphaproteobacteria; order Acetobacterales; family Acidocellaceae; genus Acidiphilium; species Acidiphilium sp. JA12-A1. Next base: position 12,680 of record NZ_JFHO01000071.1, on the reverse strand, counting down.
GACGACTTCAGCTTTGGCGGGGATATCGTCCCCTGGCCGGAGATGACCAGCCGCGAACTGCGCACCCTGTTCGAACGCTACATGAACAGCTTCAATCGCTTCGAGCGATTAGCGATGCCTACCGTCGCAGCGGTCCAGGGGCTTTGCTTTGGCGGCGGTCTGGAACTCGCGGTGCGGGCCGATGTAATCATCGCTGGTGAAACGGCGCGCTTCGGCCACCCGGAGCAGTCGCTTGCAATCGTCACCATGCTGGGCGGCGTCTATCGCATCGCCGAACGCGCGGGGCGATCAAAGGCGATGGAATGGGCGTTGACTTCCGAGCAGGTGCCCGCGCGTGTCATGGAGCGGTACGGCGTCATCAACCGCGTCGTGCCGGACGAGGATCTACTCCGCGAGGCCTCCGCGCTTGTCGCCAAGCTTGCGAGAGGTCCAACTCGTGCTCACGTCGCTCACAAGGCGCTGCTCCGCCTATGGACAACGGGCGGCGTTACCGCCGCTGATGAAGCGATGTTCGACATCGCCATGCCACTATTCGAGAGTGAGGACGTGAAGCTCGCTCTCCCCGCTTCTGTCGAAGCGTTCAACGCGAAGAAGCCACGTCCTGCCTTCCCGTTCCAGGGCCGCTAAAGCTACGGACACTGTGCCGATACCTCACAGTGCGAACCCAGGGCCAGGATCAAACCCCCATGCGATCCGTACATGCATAGTCATCACTCGTCGGAGATTATCGCGCAATGAATAGTTTAGGTGAAAATTACGATCAGGCACGCTCTAAATTCGTCGAAGCAGCCGGCATTCATGGCGGGCAATTGGAACGCATCACACATGATGCGCGTGCCCCAGACGGCGGCGATCTGTCGGTCGACATCGCTTGGTTCGGCGACCGCTCCGCCAGCCGAGTGTTCGTGGCCTTGTCGGGCGTTCATGGTGTCGAGGGCTTTTTCGGTTCGGCGACCCAGATCGAATGGATGCTTCGTGGCGAGTATCGCCGATTGCCGAAAGACGCCGCGGCGCTCCTGGTCCACGCAGTCAATCCTTATGGCTTCGCGTGGCTGCGTCGTACCAACGAAGACAATGTCGATCTCAATCGGAATTGGATTGATTTCGATCGCCCCTTGCCGGACAACTCTCGCTATGAGGAGATCGCCGAGGACCTCTGTCCGGCGAGCTGGTCGACCGCGGCGCAGGCGTCGAGCGCCGCTGGGCTTTCGGCTTGGCGGGAGCGCAACGGCATGGGCGCGTATTTGCAGGCGGTGACGGGGGGACAATGGCGCCATCCCGATGGCCTATTCTTCGGTGGAACCGCGCCGAGTTGGTCCCGCATGGTTCTGACCGAGATCCTGAAATCCTATCTCGCTGGTGCGGCTCGCGTCATGATCGTCGACTTCCACACAGGGCTCGGTCCCCACGGCTATGCCGAACCGATCATCCACCGCCGGCGCGACGATCCTGGCTTCGCCCGCACGAGATCGTGGATCGGAGCGGCGGCGACTTCAATTTACGGCGGAGGATCGATTTCAGCGGAGGTCCACGGGGATGGTTTGAGTGCGATGCCTGCCCTGCTCCCAAACGCTATCGTCGATGCCGTTTCTTTGGAATGCGGGGTTCAGCCGATCGACAAGGTCGATACGGCGCTTCGCGCTGACAATTGGCTTCACGCCCACGGCGATCCGACTGCTCCAGAAGCCATGGAGATCAAGAAGCTGATCCGTGGGGCGTTTCACAGCGACGACTCGACGTGGCAGGGCATGGCTGTGGGCCAGGGACTTGCCGCGTGCCGTGCCGCCGTCGGAGGCTTGTCGTTGCCCACCGACGCCGCTGCTGATGGTCTATCGGACGCAGACCACGTAAACGGATGAGGTAGACTATGGACGAGCTTGCCGATCTCTTTCCCGGCTTTGGACAGATGCACGTCGAGACGCCGGCCGGACGCATTTTTGTGCGGCTCGGAGGCAAAGGACCGCCTCTGCTGTTGCTCCACGGCTATCCCCAAACCCACGTGATGTGGCATCGCGTGGCGCCGGCGCTGGCCGACCATTTCTCACTCGTTATCGCCGACCTTCCAGGTTACGGCCGGTCGGATATCCCCGAGACAGATACCAACCATACGCCTTACACCAAGCGCGCCATGGGCAACGCCATGGTGGCGGTGATGGAAAAGCTCGGTCACGCAAAATTCTGCCTGGCCGGCCATGACCGCGGAGGCCGGGTCGCTTACCGGCTCGCCCTCGATCATCCGGACAAGGTCGAACGTGTCGCTGTTCTGGACATTCTACCGACCTACGACTACTGGGCGACTCTCAACCGTATATCGGCGCTGCGCATTTACCACTGGACATTTCTTGCCCAGCCTTCTCCTGTCCCGGAGAAGCTGATTTCCGCGGACCCGGAAGGCTATTTCGGGCCGGTATTTGCTGCCGGATTCGATGCTCGAGCGGTCTCCCATTACCTGACGGCGCTGCACGATCCCCGCCGTGTGAAGGCTCTTTGCGAAGACTACCGCGCTGGGGCTTACCAAGATTTCGACCACGACAAGGCAGATCTCGACCGAAAGCGGCAAATCGCTGTCCCGCTGCACGTGATCTGGGGCTCCAAGGGGATTGCCTCCGGCGCGACGGCCTCGCCGATAGAGACTTGGAAGCGATGGGCGACGACCGTGACGGGCGAGGCCGTTGCTGCTGGACACTTCATGTGTGAGGAAAATCCGCGGGCGACGGAAAGCGCACTCCTAGGTTTTCTACAGTCCTAAAAAGCTTCCGCCCGCGGATAGGCCGACTTCCGCGCTTGGCATGAAACGATTCGTGAACTTTCGGCGGCGCGCACAGCGTCGCAAAGCACGTGATAGAAGCCATCACCGACCCACTCACGATGCGTTAAAATCTTTCGCGTCATTGTGCCCGACATCGGCACCGATATCGCGGGCGCCTGCCAACTTCTCATCCGACGAGGATAGGATAAGCCCCCCGAACGCGTCAGAGCGCTTCCAACGCGAGCGCAATGCCTTGCCCTCCACCGATGCAGAGCGTGACGACGCCGCGGCGCAGGCCGTCGCGCCGCAAGGAGTGCAGCAGACGGGTGGTCAGCACCGCTCCAGTCGCGCCGATCGGATGCCCGTGCGCGATCGCTCCGCCCTCGACGTTCACGATGTCTGGGGCGATGCCAAGCTCCTTGATGACCGCCAGGGGGACGGCGGCGAAGGCCTCGTTGATCTCGATCCGATCGACATCGGAAAGCGTCCATCCCGCGCGCTCCAGAGCTTGGCGGACGGCTGGCGCGGGTCCAAGCCCAAAGAAGCCGGGCTCGACCGCCGCCACGCCATAGGCCACCAAGCGGCCCATCGGAGCGATCCCTTGTGTCTCGGCGAATGCGCGATCGGCCACGATCATGGCGGAAGCGCCGCTGTTGAGGCCAGGAGCGTTGCCGCCACGCTTGGCGCGCGGGATCTCCGCTTTGGCCAGCGTCCATTCTTCGTCGGTCAGGTCGCTGGGGTAGCGAAGCCGGCTGCGGCCATAACGGGCGCGGTTCTCGACAGTCCACATCGGCAGTTCCTCGAATCGAGGCTACCACCATGGAATCATAAATGATTCCAGAGATTCAAGATGTTCTTGGACAGACACTTATCATCTATGGTTTTGGACAACACCCATGTCATATAATAAATCGAGATCGATTTGATACTCTTGGCGGGAGGGCTGTTTTCCGTAATCTATTCAATAGAGGCAATGTGATTTTGATAGATACGAAGATGAACATAAGCTGCGGAGAGTAGAGGGGCTTCTAAACCAGCCCGGATGCCTCGTCGCACGAGGTCGCCTACGATATTTTCAACCTCAATCGGCCTGTTGCGTTGGAGATCGCGGAACATCGATGATGTCAGTAAAGACCCTTCCTTCATTAATTGCACTCGAGTTGATTTTAAGAAGTCGTCGGATGGGGCGTCGCCGATTGCACTAACAATATTAACGATCTCATCGAATAATCCCAGCACGAACGCGCTACCGCCAGAACAAGCTTCGATATCCCCAATTGTTCCGCGCATGAAGCATGTGCTCGCCCCAAGTACTGAAAGCAGGATCCATTTCTCCCACATTTCCCGACGTATTGCATTGGACAATCGTGCTCCGATTGAGGCGCCCTGCATAAATTGATCGAGTTCCGTGATACGCCCGGTTATACGGCCGTGCCATTCGCCATATGCCAGTTCTTGGAGTGGCGTTAATTGAACAATGTGTCCGTCGTCTTCAAGAATGGTAGCGACCTTTAAGGTACAGCCAATGAGGCTATGTGGAGAGAACCGTCGGACTAGAGTGTAAACATGCTGCATGCCGTTGAGAACTGGAAGGATCATGGTCTCCGGGCCGACCGCCGGTCCGAGGTCCGAAACCGCCGCATCGAGATGAAAACCTTTCACAGTGAGGAGTACCGCGTCATATTGGGTTGTGATTTGTCCAGCCGTCACGACTTTCGGATACAGTGTTATATCGCCATGGGGACTGACAATGCGTAGCCCTCGTTCGCGCAGATCTGCGGCTCGCGCTGGTCTGACGAGAAAAGTAACGTCTCGTCCGATGTGCGCAAGACGACCGCCGATATAACCACCCGTGGATCCGGCTCCAACAACAAGTAGTCGCACAGAGAGTCCTCCGCCTGTAATGAAATCGCGCTATACATATATATCAGGAAATCAGTTAAAAAACCTGATTGGCCCCAAAAAAGACGGTTATTTCGTGTTATAAGTCATATGGTGCCAATATACGGATCAAGATATTGATTTTCTGTTCGGGGATTTTCGCAGCTTTCCGCTCAGCCCGGGCCGGGCTCTTGATCCGCATCAGGGCCCGGCGCCGGCGCGGCGCGCCCGAGGCGGTTCGGGGTTTTGAGCGCCGGTCGCTCGCCGGGCCGTCCGGTCGAGACGATCGGCACCCGGTGGCCGGCGCGCAGCGCCTTGCAGGTCGGGTCGGTGACGGCAAGGCCGCTCATGAACGGCACACGGTCAACCTTGTCCATGAATTCCTCACGGAAGCACGCCATCAGCCCGGTCGGGACGGCGAGGCCAAGGCACTTCATAGCTCCCCCTGAGATGCCCGTGTTGATTTCCGCTTCGGATTGACCCTCTGTTTCCACCGAATTGTAACCCATGTACCAAAACTGCCCATTTGCGCGAGTGCGGATACGCGCTCCTACGCGTGGGGCAGACCCCGATGGAAAAGCCAGGCCTGCTCGGATCACATCTCACTGAAAATCAACACTTGGCCCAGAGGAAGCTGATATAGGTTTCCGGCTCCAGCGGGACCGTTTCGTAAGCGGCCAGCAGGCGCTTGCGCTCGACTTCCCAGGTGCCGAGCAGGTGGTCGTAGGCCGCGAGGATGAGATCGCGCTTCGAGGCGTAGTGATGGGTCTGCGCGCCGCGGGAGACGCCGGCGCGGCGGCAGATCTCGGTGGTCGAGGCGCSTTCGTAGCCGATATCGGCCAGGACATCGAGCGTGGCCTTGCAGAGACGCTCCTGCATGGCGCCGGTGCGCTGGCTCTGCGTGCGTCGGATCGGTGCGGGACCAAGGCGTCCCGGCGGCTTTTCCACAGCTTTTCCTCCCGGAGATCATGCGGCGTTTATAGACTTACAGAGACGCATTCGCGATAAAATGCAAGACGTTCTGTTTGTATCGGATGATTCTGCCGTGGCGCGCGGGCGCACGGTTCGTGGGCTTCCCACAAATTTTCCAGGCGGGGACGGCAGGCCGGTGGTTCTCGGACATGGGTGCGGAAAATCAACCGGGATCACGGCTGTCGTTTATCACTCTCATTACTATTGCGGAACCTCCGCACAATCCAAGGGCGGTTCGTCCCTTCCGGATTACCGCTCCTTTAGAACAGTAGCCGCTGCATTCTGGCGCCGATTCCAACGCCAGACTGCGGATTCCGGAGAATTTGCCCGGGTGTTGATTACCGCTTCGGATTACCACTCTGGTTCCACCAGATTGTAATCCATGTACCGGACCATCCGCTTGGCGCGATTACGGATACGAGCTCCCACGCATCGGACAACCCCCGATGGAAAAGCCAGGCCTGCGCCGATCACATCTCGCTGAAAATCAACACCGGTTCTTTATTGCACGAGTGAAATTCGAAGGATTCAATAATCCCGTCGATAGAATGCTGCGGATCGCAAGTGTCATTAACGTGTAATACGATAGCTTCTTGCAACCCAAACTTGCGGCACCTTAAATCTTCACCTGTTTGGGGATTTCTCAATCACAGACCAGTAAGCAGGTTACGGCTCCCGCCATAGGACGGTGAATTCTAAACGACGGATGAAAAAAGCACTCGGCATTTTTGCACTGATCTGCAAAGCCGGAGATAAGTCCAAGAAGAAACATAACGCACTTTTAATTACGCCCACATATTCGAATCCGCTTTTATTTTGTTCCGCCATCCCTGAGCGTCGCGGCTTCATTGCCCCGCATTGCCCGCCGGGTCTCAATCAGCCGCCGCATGGCGTTTGCCAAGAACTCAACCAGCGTCTCATTCGCAAAGAGAACCTCATTCACATCGCCGGGGAGACCAATCTCCTTCAACGCGATCGCGGTTTCGACGGCGCTACGGATGAACTCGGCTCGATTCTCATCATCGCCGAGAACCTTATCCAGGCGCTCTACGGTCGAAGCATCCAACCTCAAGGTCGTTGCAATCGTCAGTCGCTTAGGTCGTGCCATCTCGTGACGATAAGGCAACCCTATTGTTTTCAGCAAACAGATGTCTTCAATCATTTTAAAAGCCACCTTTTATTGACTTTAACGCCACCTCTTCTAAGAATGCAACTCGTGCTTGCTGTCACCCGATCTCGACCATGTTTTGCACAGGAGCCAGCAGCTTGCTGATCACCCCGGCCCATTTCCTCGTGCTCGCGAGTCGCTGCGCCTCTGAGGTCGCACCAACGACGCTAGCCGCGGTTGCAGGTGCCGAATCGGGGTTCAACACATTAGCGATACACGACAACACGACGCGCCAGACCGTGCGGCCGCAGGGTGCCCGCGGCGCCATTGCCGTTGCCACACATCTGATTGCCGCTGGGCATTCAGTTGATCTCGGCCTCATGCAGATCGATAGCGCGAACCTCGCCCGCTTGAGCTTGACGATCGCCACGGCATTCGACGCTTGCGCATCGGTGCGAGCAGCCGGGAAACTCCTAGTGCAGGACTACCAGCGGCCGGGCGGGCAGGGGCGCCAAGCGGCCCTCCTGGCGGCGCTGTCACGCTACAATACAGGCTCGGCCTGGGAAGGTTTCCAGAACGGCTATGTCAGCCGCGTAGTCTCAACCGCCAAATACCTTGTACCGGCAATCGATCCCGCAGATGGCGTAACAGCCCCAAGGGCAAGCGGCGCCAAATCCAGCCAACCTACCACCCTCTCAAATTCACCTGTCCCTCGGCATGCGCCTGCCTGGGATGTGTTCCCGAACTCGATCGGTCCGGCAGGCTTCGCGTCGGCGCATGCGGTGACGCTTCAAGCGTCCCGCGCTTCTGGCCCCAGCGGCCTCGCTCAACCCTCTAAACAGGAAACTCGCGGTGAAACAAAGGCTCACTAGGCTGCGCGATCGCGCGGCAAATTTCGCGGCTGGGACGGCTACCAAAACGGGCCGGGGTTCATGGCTACAGCCCGCCGTCCTTGTGACGGCCGGCCTCCTCCTGCCCGCCGTGGCCCATGCGCAGGTCGTTTCTGGCGGCACCAGCCCGACAACCATCATCGACAACATCGCGACATTCATCCTCGGCCCATTCGGCGAGGGGGTTGCCGTGCTCGCCGTGGCCGCAGTCGGCTTCATGTGCTGGACCGGCCGCATGGGCTTCCATGCGATCGGCTGGCTCGCGGCCGGCCTGGTGCTGGTGTTTGGCAGCTCCTACCTCGTGACAACCTTCGTGGGCGGTGGCTGAGCCATGACCGAGCGGCAGCGCGATCCGCTATTTGTCGCCGCGACAAGGCCCGCGCTGTTTCTCGGGCTGCCGATCGAGATGGCCGTGGTGATGATCATGATCGGCGCCATGATCGTCATCTTTGGACACAATCCCTTTTATCTGACGCTGGTGCTGCCGCTCTGGTTCGGGGCGCGCTGGCTCGTTCGATACGACTACAACGCTCCCCGTGTGGCCTGGCTGTGGTTCCGCACCAAGGCCACCGGCGCCGGTGAAAATCAGGCTTGGGGCGGGGCGTCCCCCGCGCCGTTCCCGATGAAGGTCCAGCAGGGCAGGGGGATGCCCAATGCCGGGTAATCGAATCAGGGCGGAACGCAGCGCTGAACGCTATTTGCCGTATCTCGGACATATTCGGCCGGACATCCTGCTCATGGATGACGGCAGCGTTCTTGCCATGGCCGAAATTCCCGGCGCTCCCTATGAGCTGGCGGCCGATGCAGATCGCGCCGCGAGCCTGGTCACGGTCAATGCGCTCTGCAAGAACGTCGCAGATGACAATGTGACGCTGCACTCCGCCTTCGTGCGCGGGCCTGGGGCTGGGCAACTCGCACACGCGGTTATGTCCAATGAGTTCGCGGCTTCGCTCGATCGCGCCTATCGCGAGCGCGTCCTTGCTGGGCGCCTCTACCAAAACACCTGGTATCTGACGGTGATTGTCTCCCCCCGCAATCCGCTGGGCGGCAAGGCGGGCGGCGCCACGGGCTCCTTGTTCGGTGGCAAACGGGAACGCCAGAAGCCCCACGCAACCGCCGAAGGCATCCGCCAGCTAGAGGAGGTTTGGCAAACCATCAGCCAAACCCTCGCTCCCTATGATGTTCGCCGGCTGGGCCTGCGGCCAGCCGCCAATGGCCAGTTCTATTTCAGCGAAATCGCCGAGGCGCTGCGCCTGATCCTGACGGGCACGGCGGCGCCGGTGCCCCTGGTCAGCGGCCCGCTCGGTGCCGCCCTCTACACCGATCGCGCGATCTTCGGCCGCCGCGCCTTTGAACTGCGCGGGCCGGGGGTGTCTCGGTTCGGCGCGATCTTCGGTTATCGGGAATATCCGTCTGAGACCTATGCCGGCATGTATGATGGGGTCTTTTCCCTGCCGTGCCCGGTGGTGATGGTCCATACTTTCGACTTTCACGCACGGCATACCTCTGAAAAACGGCTTGGCCTGAAAGCCGCCCAGATGACGGCTGCGAATGACAAAGCCAAGTCGCAGATCAGCGACCTTGCGGACGCCCAGGATCATCTCGCCTCGGGCAAGATCGCTATGGGCGAGCACCATTTCTCGCTGACGGTCTATGCGGACACGATCGAGGAGCTGGATCGGTTGTCCGGCTTAACCCGCACGGTGATTGCCAATAGTGGCGGCGTGGTCGCGCAAGAAAGCGCCGGGCTGGAAGCGGCCTATTTCGCGCAACTACCGGGCAACAGAAAATGGCGCACCCGGCCGGGGACCATCACCACACGGAATTTCGCGGCCTTCTCTGGCTTCGAGGCCTTTCCGCGCGGCCAACGTGCCGGCAAGTGGGGGCCGGCCATGGCGCGCTTCCGCACCACGGCGGGCACGGCCTATGATTACGTGCCCCATGTCGAGGATGTCGGCATGACGGCGATCTTCGGTAAGATCGGCCAGGGCAAAACCACGTTCATGCTGTTCCTGCTGGCGCTGTTCCCGCAATATTTCGCGGCGCGCAACGGCGCGGTGGTGTTCTTCGACAAGGACCGGGGCGGCGAGTTGCTGTGCCGTGCTGTCGGCGGCCGCTATCTGGTGGTGAGGGCAGGGCGGGATAGCGGCCTGGCGCCCCTCAAGGCGCTCGACAACACCCCTGAATCGGTCGCCTTCCTGGTTCAGTGGCTCACCGCCCTGATCCAGCAAGACGGGCACGGCCCGCTCCCGCCCGAGGATGACGCTCGCCTGACCCGAGGCGTTCAAGCCCTGCTGCGCCTGGCCCCGGACATGCGCTCGCTGGCCGGGCTGCGTCAGTTCCTCGACTGGCGCAATCCGATGGGGGCAGGCGCGCGCCTCGAACGCTGGTGCAAGGGCGGGTCGCTCGGCTGGGCCTTTGATGGCGAACGTGATGACGTGTCGCTTGAGGCAACCACGGTCGGGTTTGATCTGACGGCCATCCTCGACAATGGGACCGTCTGTGCTCCGGCCGCGAATTACCTGCTCTATCGCATCAGCCAGGCGCTCGATGGCCGCCGCTTTGTGCTGTCCTGCGACGAGTTCAATTTCTATCTGCTCAATCCGCTGTTCGCCAAAATCTGGGCGGATTTCATGCTCACCGTCCGCAAGAGCAACGCCGTGGTGCTTCTGGCGACGCAGGAGCCCGCGCCGGTGCTCGATTCACCGCAGGGCGATAGCATCTTGCGCCAGTGCCAAACCCTGGTGTTCTGCCCAACACCTGGTGCGGAAGAACATCTCTACCGCAAACGGCTCAACTTCACCGCCGGCGAGTTCCGCGCCATTGCCGAGGACATGCTGCCCAACTCCCGGCAACTGCTCATCAAGCGGCATGGCGGCTCCGCGATCATCGATTTCGACCTGTCCGCTCTGCCTGAGTTCGTCGCGATCCTGTCGAGCCGCAAATCCTCGGTTGGGTTTGTCGAACAGCTACGCGCCACCCACGGCGACGATCCGGCGGCCTGGCTGCCGGCGTTCATGGCGCGGTTCCACGAGGAAGTTGAATAGGAGGACCAAATGCTCAAGCCCTCTCGCCGGCTCGGAATCGCCAGCGCGATCGCCATCCTCGGCTTTGCTTCACCCACCATGGCGCAAATCCCGGTGATCGATAGCGCCTCATTGGCGCAAATCGTCAACCAGCTAAATGAAGCCAAGCAGCAATATTCTGAACTCGTCAGCCAATATAATGAGCTAAAATCGACATATAACGCGCTCTCGCAGAACGTGAATCCGAACCAATGGGCGCAACAGCTCGATCAATCGGCCATGCAGGACACGGTGCCCAACACCAGCATCTTGCCAAACATGCTTGACGGGATCAGTCCGCCCTCCTCGCTGAGCGGCAATGTCGGCTCGCTCGCGCAACAATATTACAATATGAACAAGGTCTATATCCCGGCCGGCTCGGATTTCGGTTCAAAGCAGATCCAACAGGGCGCGAATGAGACCGCGAATTTCGAGGCGATCGCCACACAAAATCTGCAATCTCTGGAGGCCCGCGAACAAGAGCTGCCGCAGATTCAAAGCCAGCTGAACAGCGCCAAGACAATCCAGCAGGTCGCCTCAATCCAGGCCCGCCTCTCCGCCGAACAGAACTATGTCCAGGCCCAACAGGCCCAGGCGCAAAACCTGCAACTATTGGCGTTCGAGGAGAACCGCGCGGGCCAGGAAGCTGCCGCACAAGAAAACGCACAGGGCGGCGAACAAACGCTCTCAACGCTGTGCAGCGATGCCCAAACTCTCGGCGGGGAGCCTTCGGCATGTCAGGGACAATGAAACTCATCATCTACGCCCTGATTGGTGCCGGCGTGATCGCAGGTGGAGGGGCCTACTACGTGTACGTCATTGCACCACCATCGGTGCAGGACAGACTCGTCCCTCTGCCAAACGGCGGTCAGACCAAGGCTCAAGGCGACGCTGAAATCAGGGCTTTGTGCAAGGCGGATGGGAAAGACGCCCCGCCCATTTGCGGACAATATGTCGCTGGAAAGACCTCAAACTAATGAGCGTCCCTACCACGACCATCAATCTCTTTGAGTTTATGTATAACCAGTACAGCACGGGGTTCCTGCAATCGCTGAATAGCGATGTTGGCTCCGCGTTGTCGGCGGCATTACCGCCTCTTTCCGCTGCCCTGGTCATCTGGGTCATCATCCTCGGATACCTCATGATGACCGGCAGCCTGGATATACGTTACGGCATCTCAAAGGTATCAACGATGGCGATCGTGGTGGGCATTATTGCTTCAACGTCGCTTTATGATTCCTACGTCCAGACGCTTTTCATGAAGTCGCTGCCAAGCTTTGTCGCCAGCACCTTTTCATCTGGAGATACGAGCAGCATCCCGCAGAGTCTTGACCATACATTCAATACATTCTGGATCGCCGGTCAGATTATCTACAACAAAGCAAAATGTATGACCTGCGTGCTCGAACCATACGTGCTTGGCATTGAAATCGAGCTTGTTCTTGTCGTCTTTTTCATCGCTCTTGCCCTCGTGTTCGCGGTTTATCTCATCTCGACAACATTGACGGGCCTTCTCGTAGCTATCGGCCCATTCCTCCTGATCGGATATCTTTTCGAATATACCAAGGGTATCCCCGACCGCTGGCTCGGTAAGCTGATCGGCCTGGCGATCCTGTTGCTCCTCGTCACAGCGCTTCTATCGCTGTTCACGGGGGGTATGACGGATTTTCTGAACACCAAGGTCTCGACCACGTTCACCGCCGATCCGGTGCAGACCGAAATCGTCATCCTCGGCGAAATCGCCGCCTATACCGCCATCACGGCCTTCATCACGATCATGCTTCCCGGCATCGCCGCCTACATTGGCGGCGGTGTGGACTTCAATATTTCCGGGATCGTGAACCCAGCCAACTGGTTCAAATAATGAAGGGCTCACGCATGTTGTCTCGCCTGATTATCCTCATGTGCGCAGCCGGCATGCTGGCGGGCTGCGCGGCCAGTGACCCGCTGGCAACGGCTCACGGGCCGATGTTTGCCCTCAATCCCGGCCATTGGTCGCCTAGCGCGGCGCAGTT
>NZ_JFHO01000072.1:0-44404 GCF_000724705.2 Acidiphilium sp. JA12-A1 | reverse complement strand
CCTCGCCCATCATCGCGACAAGCCGGTCTTCGTCGAGCCCGGAGGCGGGCGCCGTGCCGACGATGCCGCCATCGCGCAGCACGACGATATCGTCGGCATAGGCCAGGATCTCGGCGAGGCGATGGGAGATGAAGACGCAGGCGATGCCGCGGGCGCGGGCGGCGCGCGTGAAGTCGAGGAGCTGGGTTGCGGCATGGCCGGCGAGCGAGGCCGTCGCCTCGTCGAGGATGACGAGGCGGACCTTCTCCTCGGTCTCGCTGAAGGCGCGGGCGATTTCCACCATCTGCCGCTCGCCGATCGACAGCGAACTGACCTGGCGGTCCGGGTCGATTCCGTGGCCGGGAAAGATCGCGTCGAGCGAGGCGCGGATCAGGTGCCGGGCGCGCCCGCGCCAGCCGGCGCCGCGCAGGCTCCGATGCATGATCCCGACATTCTCGAAGACGGTGAGGTTGGGGCAGAGCGAGAGTTCCTGGAACACGCAACGTATGCCGAGCGCATGCGCGGCACGGACGCCATAGGCGGGGATGGGCGCGCCGGCCACCGCGATCGCGCCGGAGGATGGCGGCAGGGTGCCGGCGATGATCTGCATCAGCGTGGATTTTCCCGCGCCGTTATGGCCGACGATGCCGAGCATCCGCCCGGCATCGATGTCCAGATCCACCCCTTGCAGGGCCCGCACGCTGCCGAAGTCGCGGGCGATCGCCGCGAGCCGGATCAGGGGGGCGGCGGCTGCGGTCAGTGCAGCGTCTCCGGGCCGGGCGAGGCCGGCGGCGCCGTGTGGTGGAGATTCGCCGCGATCAGGCGTTCCGTCCATGTCTGGCTGTAGAGCGGTGTCGCGACAGCGCCCTGCGGCAGCACCTTGAGCCAGCTCTGCAGCTGGTTGGCGTGGATCTGCAGCAGCGGGACGTTCACCACTTTCGGCACCTTCGCGCCAGCGAGGATCTGCTGGGCAACCCAGAAGGCGATGGACGACACGCCGGGCGCCGAGGAGAGCGAGATCGTGTGGTATCCGCCCGGCTTCTTGTCCAGCTTCGCCCAGAGCGAAAGCTCGACCTGGCGGTTGCCGAAAATGATCAGCGGCGTTCCCCGCCCGGCGGCCATGAAGGCTTCGTAGGTGCCATAGCCATCGCCGCCCTGGGTAACGACGGCCTCGATATGCGGCAACGAGGGCAGCACGCCGGCGACGGCCTTCTGCGCGATGCTCTGCGTCCAGTCGCCGTGGACGGAGCCGACGATCTTCATCTTCGGATATTTCCTGAACGTCTCGACGATCCCCTTGTGGATATCGGTATCGACAGAGGTTCCGGCGATGCCGCGGACTTCCAGCACATTACCCTTGCCGTGCAGGGATTTCGCGACGAAGCGGGCTTCGATCTGCCCCATGTGAACGTAGTTGTAGGCGACCTTGTAGGCGCAGGGGGCGGTGACGAGACTGTCGAACGCGACGACGACGATGCCGGCGTGGCAGGCCTTGGCGATGACGCCGTTCAGCGCCGTGGGCGAGGCGGCGTCGATCACGATGGCCTTCCAGCCCTCGAGGATCAGATCCTCGATCTGGGATTCCTGCTGGGAGGCGGAATTGTCGGCGTTGACGATCTTGGTTTTCGCGACGATGCCGCCGGAGATGGCCTGGTGGCTGGCTTCCTTCCACATCTTGAGCATCTGCTGGCGCCAGCTGTTGCCGGCGTAGGAATTGCTGAGGGCGATGCCGTCATGGGCGGTTGATTTCGCCATGGCGCGAGGGATGGCGAGGCCGGTGACGAGGGTAGCGGTCGAAGCCAGAGCCAGGGCGAAGCCGAGAGGGTTTCCAGTCCGCCGGGTCATGATCGTTTCCTTTCCCCATCGGCGCCACCCTCATTGCTGCGGGCGATCATCGGCCAGGGCGAACGCCGGATTTCTGTTTCTTGTCGGATCTCGACCTTAACACCACGAACCGGGTGACCAAAGCGATGTTTGCATCCCGGTCGTGGACCGGCGGTACAATTATTCCGGATCGGGCCGATCGGGAAATCAGCCGGCCGCCGGATCTTGCGAACTGCGCTTGTGAGCCATGAGGGCCATCAGCCGGCGGTCGCGCCAGGCCGAACGCTCGGCAAGCTGGTCGGCCGGGAGCGCGACCCGCCGCTGGCGCTCGACCTCGGCGATCAGCGCGTCGTCCCAGCCGAGATCGACGCCGCGCGAGCCCGCGATGGTTTCGTACATCGTCCGGAAGCGCCGCGCGTAGTCGGCGACGCCGCCGGGCGCGTTCAGGTCGATCGTCTCGAACGGACCCATGAAGCTCCAGCGCAGGCCGAGCCCGGCGGAGACGGTGCGATCGACGTCCTCGACCGACATGATCCCGTCCGCCACGAGCTTCCAGGCCTCGGCGAGGAGAAGCCCCTGCAGGCGGTTGAGCGCGAAGCCCTCGATTTCCCGCGTCAGTTCGACGGGTTCCTGGCCCACGCTTTCCATCAGCGCGCGCACCCGCTGCACCGTTGCCGCCGCCGTCCACGGCGCGGGAACAAGTTCGACGACCGGAATGAGATAGGGCGGGTTGACAGGGTGGGCGATCAGGCATCGCTCGCGGCAGCCGACATGATCGGTGAAGGCGGACGCCGGAATGCCGGACGATGAGCTGCCGATCAGCGTTTCGGGGCCCACCACCGCGTCCAGCGCCGCGAAGATCTGGCGTTTCTGCTCGACCGTTTCGAAGACGCTCTCCTGGATGTAGGCGGCATCGACGACGGCATCGGCGAGCGACGCCGCCACGCGGACGCGCTGGCCGGCCGCCGCAGCATCCTCGATCAGGCCGACCTCTTCGAGGGTTTTCAGCCGGTCGCCGATCAGGCCGATGGCGCGGTCCGCGCCGCCCTCGACCGCATCGTACACGGCAACGTCATGTCCCGCGCGGGCGAACACGATGGCCCAGGCCGAGCCGACGAGGCCGGCACCCACAACCGCAATCTTCATTCCACTCTCCAATTCAGCCGATTATGTCGCAGCCAGACCCGTCGCTCAGAACGCGACCCGGTCGGCGCCCTTGAGGGACAGGATCTGCCGCGCTTCGTCCGGCGTCGCGATCTCGAGGCCGAGTCCCTCGAGGATCTGCCGGACCTTGCGCACCTGCTGGGCGTTGGATTCCGCGAGCTGGCCGGGGCCGATCCAGAGCGAGTCCTCCAGCCCGACGCGGACATTGGCGCCCATCGCCGCGGCCTGCGCGGCGATGGGCATCTGGTTGCGTCCCGCCCCCAGGACCGACCAGCGATACTGGTCGCCGAACAGCCGGTCGGCCGTCCGCTTCATGTGCATCACGTCCTCAGGATGCGGGCCGATCCCGCCGAGAATGCCGAACACCGTCTGGATGAACAGCGGCGGCTTCACCAGGCCGCGCCCGAGGAAATGCGCGAGATTGTAGAGATGCGCCGTATCGTAGCACTCGAATTCGAAGCGCGTGCCGGCCTCGCCGAGCGTGCGGAGCACGAATTCGATATCGCGGAACGTATTGCGGAAAACCAGGTCGCGCGAAGTCTCGAGCGCCTCCCGCTCCCACGGATGCTTGAAGTCCTTGAACCGGTCGAGCATCGGGAACAGGCCGAAATTCATCGACCCCATGTTCAGCGAGGCAACCTCCGGCCGGAACGTCGCGGCCGGCTGCACCCGTTCCTCGACCGTCATGTAGGGCGCGCCGCCCGTGGTCAGGTTGATGACGGCGTTGGTCCGCTGCTTCACCCGC
Organism: Acidiphilium sp. JA12-A1; assembly: GCF_000724705.2. NCBI lineage: Bacteria > Pseudomonadati > Pseudomonadota > Alphaproteobacteria > Acetobacterales > Acidocellaceae > Acidiphilium > Acidiphilium sp. JA12-A1. The sequence continues at coordinate 40,692 of NZ_JFHO01000072.1, read as the reverse complement.
GGCAGGAAGCGCCCGAATGCCTCAGGCGACTGGTCGGGCCTGCCGGTTTCCGGATCACGCGCATGCAGATGCAGGATTGCCGCCCCCGCCTCCGCGGCAGCGACCGCCGAATCGGCGATCTCCTCCGGCGTCACCGGCAGATGCGGCGACATGCTCGGCGTGTGTATGGCGCCGGTGATGGCGCACGTGATGATGACCTTCCGCCCCGTTGCGCCCGATAGGCTCATGACCGACCTCCCTGTCCACCGTGTCTTACCAAGCAATCCCGTCAGCCGGCAAACCTCGCCGGACGCGCGACCGTTGGTGCGCCCGCTTCGACCAGACGAAGGCGGCGGTCGGGCCTATCCACCGGCCTGCCGCAGGAAATCGACAAACGCCTTGAGCGGCGCCGGCAACAGGCGCCGGCCTGAATAATAGAGAAACGGGCCGGAAAACGCCTGCCACCACGGTTCCAGGACCGGCTCGAGCATGAAGCTGTCGAGATGCGGCCGCAGCCAGTCCTCGAAGAGATAGATGATTCCGGCACCGGCAAGGGCAGCCGAAATCGCAAGATCGGCGGCGGTTCCGGAACTGACCAGCAAGGGGCCGGCCGGATCGATCTTCACGATCTCGCCGTCGCGCTCGAACTCCCAGGGTGGCATCGCGCCGCTGCGGAACCGGCCCCGTATGCAGGCATGGGCGAGCAGGTCGCGCGGGTGCGCCGGCCGGCCCCGCCGGTCGAGATAGGCGGGGGCGGCGGCCGTCGCGAAACGCTGGACGCGCGGGCCGATCGGCACGGCGATCATGTCCTGTTCCAGCCGCTCGTCATAGCGGATCCCGGCGTCGCACCCCGCCGCGACAAAGTCGACGAAATCATCCTCGGCAACGATCTCCACCCGGATCTCCGGGAACGTGGCGAGAAAGGGCGTAAGAATGGAAGGCAGGACCAGCCGGGCCGCGCTGACGGGGACATTGAGCCTCAGTGTTCCGGCGGGTCGGGCACGGAAGACGTTCACCACATCGAGCGCGTCCTCCACCTCCCGCAATGCCGGGCCGAGCCGTTCGATGAGCTGCGCCCCCGCCTCGGTCGGCACGACGCTTCGTGTGGTCCGGTGCAGCAGCCGCACGCCGAGCGCGGCCTCGAGCCGGCGCACCGATTCGCTCAGGGCCGACGCGCTGGCGCCGCTGACGCGCGCGCCTTCGCGGAAGCCGCCGGCACGCGCCACGGTCATGAAGGCGTTCAAGGCGTCGAGATCAGGTCCGATTGTTCATGTTCCCGCACAAGCCGTATGGATTGTAGCGGATTATCATGCGGATGGTCAGTCGCCAGCTGTGATCCATCCACAGCATGGAGAAGATCATGTCCAGCATAGACCCGTCCGGCACCTTCACCCTCGGCGACCGGCCCGTCAGGCGCCTCGGCTACGGCGCGATGCAGCTCGCGGGGCCGGGCGTTTTCGGCCCGCCCCGGGACCCCGAGGCTGCCCGCACGGTATTGCGCGAAGCCGTGGCCGCCGGGGTCAATCACATCGACACCGCCGATTTCTACGGCCCGCACGTCACCAACCAGCTGATCCGCGAGGCGCTGCATCCCTACGCTGACGACCTCGTCATCGTCACCAAGGTTGCCGCGCGCCGCGGCGATGACGGCTCCTGGCTGCCGGCACTTGCGCCCGCGGAACTGACCCGGGCCGTTCACGACAATCTCCGCAATCTCGGCCTCGAACGGCTGGAGGTCGTCAATTTCCGCAGCATGCACGCCATGCACGGCCCGGCCGAGGGCTCGATCGAAGAACCGGTCTCCGTCCTCGCCGAACTGCAGCGGCAGGGGCTGATCCGCCATGTCGGGCTGAGCAACGTGACGCCCGGACAGATCGCGGAAGCCCGCCGGATCACCGACATCGTCTGCGTCCAGAACCACTACAACCTGGCGCATCGCGACGACGACGCCCTGATCGACGCGCTGGCGCAAGAGCGGATCGCCTATGTGCCGTATTTCCCGCTCGGCGGCTTCACGCCCCTGCAGTCATCGAAACTCTCCTCGGTGGCCGGACGCCTCGGCGTGCCGCCGATGCAGGTGGCGCTGGCCTGGCTGCTCCGGCGGTCTTCGAACATCCTGCTGATCCCGGGCACGGCATCGGCGGATCACCTGCGGCAGAACCTGGCCGCCGCGGGCCTCGAGCTGTCGGCGGCCGACTGCGACGAACTGAACGACATCCAGGGCGCCGGACCGGCATGACCTGATCGCCCCGCGTCCCCCTCGCCCGCGGCGGGCCGGCGAAAGCCAACCGCCGCCGCTCGCCTCTGCCATGCGACCGGAGCATGACGGTTGCGGCGCGCCCGTCGGTTGTTCCGCGGGGCGCGAAGCACCACCCAATCTTTCGAGATCCGGGGGGAGTGTCGCCATGCATATCCGCAATCCGATCGAATGGGCGCTGTCGGCGCCGGGGCACGCCGTGGAGGAAATCGGCGCCGCCGATGGCGAGACCTACTGGGCCGAGGCGAAGACGCTTCCGGTGAACATCCGCCGGATCGGCATCGAGGATCTGGCCGTGGCGCTGCGCCGCGGGTTCGAGGATTTCGAAGCCGACCGAACCGATATCGTCGTCCTCGCCCTCGTCTTCCCGATTGCCGGTCTCTTCCTCAGCGCCGTCGTCGCGAACGGACATCTCCTGCCGCTCGTCGTGCCCCTGGTGGCCGGCTTTGCCCTGATCGGGCCGCTGGCGTCGGTCTGGCTGATGGAATTGAGCCGCCTGCGCGAAACCGGCCGCACGCCGAGGGTGATCGAGGCCGCCGGCATCCTGCGTTCGCCGCAGATCGGCGCGATCCTGGCGATGGGCGGCCTGCAGATCCTCCTCCTGCTCCTGTGGCTCGGGGCGGCGGAATTCATCTACATCCGGACCCTCGGGGCGGCCGAACCGCGGTCCTTCGCGGCTTTCGTGGCGGCGGCGCTGACCACGCCCGCCGGCTGGGCGATGATGGCCGCCGGGCTTTGCACCGGCTTCGTGTTTGCGGTCGCGGCGCTGGCCATCGGCGTCACGTCCTTCCCTCTGCTGCTCGACCGACCCGCCGACATGCCCGCGGCGCTCGGGATATCGATCCGGGCGCTGCGGCGGAATCCGGCAATTCTCGGCCTGTGGGGACTGATCGTCCTGGTCGGCCTCGCACTGGGCGCCGTTCCCGGATTGCTCGGCATCGCCATCGTCCTGCCCATCCTCGGGCATTCCACCTGGCATCTCTACCGGCGCATCATCGACTGAGCGGCGGCGGCCAGGAACGTGCGTAGCGCCGGCGTCACTGGGCCAGACCGGCGGCCCATAGGGGCGAAGATCAATCGTCGAGCCATTCGGCGGCGGTGGCGCAAACCGCGCGGGTCAGTGTCTCCAGCGCCCTGGCGTGCAGACGGGCCACGGTCCAGTACAGCTTCACGTCGATCCGCAGGCCGGGCGGCAATTCGGTCAGACGCCCGGCGGCGAGATGCGGCTCGGCCAGCGGCGCCGGGTGCAACCCCCAGGCCAGCCCGGCGATGCAGAGATCCAGAAAGGCATGCGTCGAGGGAATCCAGTGCGTCGGCGCGGCAAGCTCGACGCCGTGCGCCTCCGATGCCCAACGCGCCTGCCACGCGTCCCGCCGGTCGAACCGCATGTGCGGTGCCCGCATGAGCGTGTCCCGGTTCACGCCCCCGGCAAAATGCCGCGCCATGAAATCCGGGCTGGCGCAGGCGACATAGGGCAGCGCACCGAGCAGGATCGTCCGGCAGCCCTGCACGGGTTCGGGATCGGCCGTCACCGCGGCCAGCACCTCGCCCGAGCGCAGCCGGTCGGCCGTATGGGCCTCGTCATCCAGCGCGAGGTCGAGCAGGATCCCCGCGCCGCGCCCGAACGCGGCGGCCGCCTGAGGAAACCAGGTTGCCAGGCTGTCCGCATTCACGGCCACTTTCAGCGTGAGCGGCGAGACCGCCCCCGTCAGGGCGAGGGCCGGCGCCAGATCGTCCTCGAGAAGCCTGACCCGATCGAGATGCGCGCAAAGGGCACGGCCCATATCGGTGGGAACACAGGGTTGCCCGCGGACGATCAGAACCGAGCCGAGCCGTTCCTCAAGGCCGCGCACGCGCTGGGAAACCGCCGAAGCGGTGATTCCCAGCGCGTGCGCCGCGCGTTCGAAGCTGCCCTCGCGGATCACCGCGCCGACGGCGGCCAGGGCGGAATAATCAAGCATCTCTGAAGTATCACTTAATCGACCTTAGAAAAACAAGCTGTCCTAATGCGCGGGCCAGCCTCATAGATCCACGCATGACAAATCTTCTCCCCCCATTCCTCACCGGGTTCGCGTCCTCCGCGGCACTCATCGTCGCGATCGGCGCCCAGAATCTCTTCGTGCTGCGGCAGGGGCTGCGGCACGAGCATGTCGGTCCGATCGTGCTGTTCTGCGGCGTCGCGGATGCCGTCCTGATCGTGGCCGGCGTGAGCGGCGTGGGCGCCTTTCTGGGCGCCGCGCCCCAGTTCACGGCATTGCTCGCCCTCGGCGGCGCGGCGTTCCTCGCCTCGTACGGCCTGATCGCATTGCGCCGGATGCTGGGTCCCGCCGCGGTCACGATGGCCGAAAACGGCAGCCTCACCCTACGCCGCGCCCTCGCCGCCACGGCGGGCTTCACCTTCCTGAACCCGCATGTCTACCTGGATACGGTGCTGCTGCTCGGCACGATCGGGTCGGCGCAGCCCGCCCCCTTACGCCCGATTTTCGTCCTTGGCGCCGTCTGCGCCAGTTTCTCCTGGTTCACGGCGCTGGGCTACGGCGTGCGCATCCTGAAGCCCGTCTTCGCAAGGCCCGCCGCATGGCGCGTGCTGGATGCCCTGGTCGGCATCACGATGCTGGCGCTCGCCGCCTCTCTGATCGTCCGCGTGGTTCTGGGGTCGGCGCCCTGATGTCGTCCCCCTGACCGCGAGATACCGAGGGCCGCCGATCCAGCGCCGCGCGACACGCCGCCGCCCGTCGGAGACGCGCCAACCACCTCATCGCGGGCGCGGGCGAATCGGGCCTCAGCCGATCAGAGCAGGCCGCGCGCGGCGAGGCTGCGCATCAGGTCGAGCGTGCCGAAGCTCCAGGGCGCGCAATCCGGGCAGGGCCGCACGCGGTTGCGCAGCCGCCCCAGCCGGGCCGAGGCGATGGTGACGAGATCGCCGTCCTTGTGGGTGAAGCCCTCGCCCGGCCGATCGCGGTCCTGGATCGGCGCGAACATCGTCCCCAGCATCAGCACGAACCCGTCCGGATACTGGTGGTGCGCCCCGGCGGCGGCCTCGACCAGATCCGCCGGATCGCGGCTGATCTCGGTCATCGAGCTCATCCCCTCGAGGCGGAACCCGTCCGCCCCCTCGACCGTGAGGTCGAGCCGCGCGCGGCGGACATCGTCGAGCGTGAAGCCCGCGTCGAACAGCCGCACGAAGGGGCCGAGGCCGCAGCTCGCGTTGTTGTCCTTCGCCTTGCCGAGCAGCAGCGCCGAGCGGCCCTCGAAATCGCGCAGGTTGACGTCGTTGCCGAGCGTCGCCCCCACGATCCGCCCGGCCGGCGAGACCGCGACGACGATCTCCGGCTCGGGATTGTTCCAGCTCGAACCGGGATGGATGCCGACATGCGCGCCGAAGCCCACCGCGCTCATCGGCTGGCCCTTGGTGAAGATCTCGGCATCCGGGCCGATGCCGACCTCGAGATATTGCGACCACAGGCCGCGCTCGATCAGCGCCGCCTTCACCGCCATCGCCTGTTCCGAGCCGGGGCGCAGGGCGCGCAGGTCGGCGCCGATCAGCCGGTCGAGATCGGCGCGGATCTGCGTCGCCTTCTCCGGCGCGCCGCGCGCCTGTTCCTCGATCACCCGCTCCAGCAGGCTGACCACGAAGGTGACGCCCGAAGCCTTGACCGCCTGCAGGTCGACCGGCGCGAGCAGCCAGGGGCGCGACGGATCGTGCGTCGCCTCGTCGCTGTTGGCGAGAATCTCGTCCACGCGCCCGATCGTCTGCCCCGCCGCCGCGCGGGCGTGCCCGGCCGGGTCGTCGAGGGCGAACAGCGCGGAGGACGTCGGCACCGCGCGGCTGGTGATGTCGATCAGCTCGGCGCCGCGCAGCGCCACCACCACCGGCCCCACGCCGGGCAGCCAGGCGCGGCCGACCAGGGCCGCGCGGTCGGCATCCTCGGGCAACGCGTCGTCCACACGGATCGGGTCTGTCATCTGCTGTCTCCCCCTGTCATTGGCCGGTCAGGCTCCGCCGAGCATAGAGCGCCACGGCGGTGGCGCAACGCGACGGCGGGAATGGGCGCCCTGCGCGGCGCGCCCGGTCAGGCCGGGCCGAGCGCCTCGATCGCCGCGGCGATGGCGAAGATCCGCCGGTCCGTCTCCGCCACGCCGCAGACCATCAGCCCCACCGGGGCCGCGCCGGGCGCATTGAGCGGCAGCGAGATCGCGCAGCCATCGATCATGTTGATCAGCGTCGGGTTGCGCAGCACCCGCAGATTGGCCGCGGTGAAGGCCGCGTCGTCGTCGAGATCGGCGATGCGCGGCGGCAGGATGGCGACGGTCGGCATCAGCAGCGCGTCATGCGGGGCGAGCCGCGCCCGCGCCCGCGCCACCAGATCGGCGCGGCCGGCCAGCAGGTCGATGTAATCCGCCGCCGAAAGTTCCGCCCCCCGGCGCAGCCGCACCAGCACGCGCGGATCATACGCCTCGGCACCGCGCGCCAGCAGCGGGCGATGCCAGGCATGGCTCTCCGCCGCGGTCAGCCCGCCGCGCGCGTTCAGCTTCGCGACCTCGGCGAATTCCGGCATGGCGATGGTCTCGATCCGCGCCCCCGCCGCGGACAGGCGGCGCAGCGCCGCGTCGAACCCGGCGGCGACCTCGTCGTCCAGCGCATCGAGCGCGACGTCGCGCGGCACCGCGAGCCGCAGCCCGGCCAGTTCCGCCGGCGCCGGCGGGGCTTCCGGCGTGCCGGCCATGATCGAATCGAGCAGCGCGCAGCAGCCCACCGAGCGCGCCAGCGGCCCGACCGAGTCGAGCGAGGACGAAAGCGGCACCACGCCCTCGCGCGGAATCCGCCGCGCCGTCGGCTTGAAGCCGACGAGATCGTTGAACACCGCCGGAATCCGGCACGAGCCGCCGGTGTCGGTGCCGATGCCGGCATGCGCCATCCCCGCCGCCACCGCGACCGCCGAGCCCGAGGACGAGCCGCCCGGAATCCGCCGCTCCTCGCGCCGCCAGCGCGCCGGCGGCGTGCCGTAATGCGGGTTGGTGCCGATGCCGGAATAGGCGAACTCGGTCATGTTGGTGCGGCCGATCGGCACGAAGCCCATCCGCCGCAGCCGGGCGATCGCGGGCGCGTCCTGCGCCGCCGGCCCGCATCCCGCCAGCACCTTCGAGCCGGCGCGGGTCTCCTGCCCCGCCATGTCGAACAGGTCCTTCACCGCGATCGGGATGCCGGCCCAGGGCGAGGGCGCCATGCCGGCGCGGCGCATCGCGTCGAACCCCGCGGCCGCCGCCCGCGCGCCCGCCGCATCGACCGAGATGAAGGTCAGCGCCCCGTCCCCCGCCGGATCGGCGATCGCGGCGAGGCAGTCCTCGACCAGTGCTGCGGCGGTGGTGCGCCCCGCTTCAAGGTCGCGGGCAAGACGGTCGAGCGTGGGCAGGCGGGACTCTCTGTCGGTCATCGGGATCGGCTCTCCTGTGCGGCGTCGGCGCAAGTCTCGCCGCGCGGCGCGAAGCTGTCGAGACCCGGCAGGCGACCGGCGCGGCACGCCAGCGCACGGATCTGTGATTTGCAGCGCCCCCTGCCTATATTGGCGGCACGGGTTGGCGCTTTTTCCCACCACCACCGGCCCGCGGAGGTCCCTAATGAAGGGGTTGAAGATCTTTCGCACCATCCTGCTGGCGGCGGCCCTGTTCGCGGGGGCCGGGCTGTCCCTCGCCCCGGCGCGGGCGGCATCGCCGACGCCGCAGCAGATCCAGGCGCTGATCGCCGGCGGCCATCCCGACGCCGCACTGGCCGATCTGCGCGGCGCGCTGCGCGCCCATCCGCAGAGCGGCGTCGCCTGGTACCTGAAGGCCGAGGCGGAGGACGCGACCGGCCGCATCGCCGCCGCGCGCGCCTCGCTCGCGCGCGCCGAAGCCTATGCGCCCGGCCTGCCCTTCGCCGATCCGGGCCGCGTCGCCGCGCTGAAGGCGCATCTCGCCGCCGCCCCGGCCGCGCCGCGCAGCGGCGTGCACGTCCATCCCGCGGTGCTGGTGATCGGCGGGCTCGTGGTGCTGTTCCTGCTGGTGCGCTGGTTCGGCCATAACCGCCGCGCGATGCAGGCACCCTGGCCCGGCGCGCCCGGCTACGGCCCCGGCGGCATGCCGCCGAACGGTGCCCCGCCCTATGGCGCTCCCGGTGGCGGGATGGGCGGCGGCTTCGGCGGCGGCGGGCTCGGCAGCTCGCTGATGACCGGCCTCGCCGCCGGCGCCGGCTTCGCCGCCGGCGAGCGTATCATCGACGGACTGGCCGGCGGCAGCCACGCGGGCACGCCGATGATCGATCCCTCCGGCGGCGACCCCGGCGCCCCACCGCCCGACCGCGATGACGGCCTGCTCGGCAATCCCGGCTGGGACAGCGGCGATGCCGGCGGCGGCAACGATTTCGATCCCGACAACAACTGGTAGGCCGGCGCGCCTGAACGCGCGGCGTCAATGGCCCGGCATCCCCCGATGCCGGGCCTTTCGTTTCAGCGCCCCTGCGAGGCGAGCAGGGCGAGATACTCCCACACCATCGTCGCCCCGGCCAGGGCGGTGATCTCGCTCACGTCATAGGCCGGCGCGACCTCGACGAGATCCATGCCCACGAAATCGATCCCGCCGAGCCGGCGCAGCAGCGCCTGCGCCTGCCACGATGCCAGCCCGCCGATTTCCGGCGTGCCGGTGCCCGGCGCGAAGGCGGGATCGAGACAGTCGATGTCGAAGCTGAGATAGGTCGCCCCCGTCCCCGCCACCGCGCGGATCCGTTCGGCGACGCGGTCCACCCCCTGCTCATGCACGTCCTGCGCCGAGAGGATCGTCACCCCCTGCGCCAGCGTCCAGTCATGCGCCTCGTTGAGCAGCGGCGAGCGAATGCCGATCTGGATCATCCGGCGCGGATCGACCAGCCCCTCGTTCAGCGCGTGATAGAACACCGAGCCATGGCTGTAGACCTGGCCGAAATTCTCGGCCCAGGTGTCGGCATGGGCATCGAAATGCACGAGCCCGACCGGCCCGCCGCGCGCCTTCGCCAGCGCGCGCAGCAACGGCAGGGTGATGCCGTGCTCGCCGCCCAGCGCCACCAGATGGCCGATCTGCGCCGCCTGCGCCTCGATCAGCGCGAGGCTGCCCGGCAGATCGCCGAGGGCGATGGCGAAATCCCCGGCATCGGCAAGGTCCATGTCATCGACCATGACGCGGTAGTGCGGATGGTGGTTGCCCGCCAGCATGCGCGAGGCGACGCGGATCGCCGCCGGGCCGGACCGCGTGCCCGCGCGGTTGGTCACGCCGACATCGAGCGGAATGCCGGCCACCACATGGGCCGCGTCGCGCGCGCGGCGATCGAGCCCGAGAAAGGTGGGAAATGTCGCGAAAGTCGGCGCGTCGGCGCCCTGAAACTGTGTCATGGGCGCAGACTAGCAGTCGGTTCGCGGCCTAGTCGAGCCGCGGTTCGATCCGCCGCGGCGGCACGCCGCGCGGCGCCGGGCCACGGGGGCGGGGGGCTTCGCGGCCGAGTGGTTCACGCGCCGGCGCCTCGCGCGGCGGGGCCGGGCGGGGCGGCTCGGGCATCGGCGGTGGCGGCGCGGCGGCGGCCGGACGCCGGACCGCCGGGCGGTCATACCCCGCGGCGCTGCGCGGCAACGGGTCGTAAAGCCCGTCATCCACGGTCACGCCGCGCAGCGGTTCCGGCAGCCGCATCGTCAGGATGCGCAGTTCCTCCTGCACCTGATCGAGCTGTTCCTCGATCGCCTCCAGGCGGGATTTCACGCCGAACACCGAGAACGGCATCGCCAGCATCGCCAGCGCATAGAGCAGGCCGACGAGCAGCAGCACCAGCCCGAGCCAGGCAGGCATCCAGGCCGGGAAGGAGAACGGCAATGTCATGAGCGCTATTTACCGGTGCGGGACACCGCACGGCAAGCCTTGCCTTCCCCATGGCCGCGCGGACATAAGACGGAAAGGAAAAACGGGAGGATTCATGGCGTCGGATCTGGACATCGCACGCGCGTCACGCCTGCGCCCGATCGGCGAGATTGCCGCCGCCGCCGCCGGCATACCGGCCGAGGCGCTGATCCCCTATGGCCGCTACAAGGGCAAGGTGGATGGCGGCTTCATCCGCTCGCTCGAAGACCGGCCGGACGGCGCGCTGGTGCTCGTCGTCGGCATCAGCCCGACGCCCGCCGGCGAGGGCAAGACGACGACCTCGATCGGCCTCGGCGATGCGCTGCGCGCCGCCGGCGCAAAGGCGATGATCGCCCTGCGCGAGCCCTCGCTCGGCCCGTGCTTCGGCCAGAAGGGCGGGGCCACCGGCGGCGGCCGCGCCCAGGTCGCGCCGATGGAGGAGATCAACCTTCATTTCACCGGCGATTTCCACGCCATCACCAGCGCCAACAACCTGCTCGCCGCGATGCTCGACAACCATGTCTACTGGGGCAACGAGCTTGGCATCGACCCGCGCCGGATCGCCTTCCGCCGCGCCATCGACATGAACGACCGCGCCCTGCGCCAGACGGTTCTCGGCCTGGGCGACGGGGCGAACGGCGCCGCCCGCGAGCAGAAATTCGACATCACCGTCGCCTCCGAGGTGATGGCGATCTTCTGCCTCGCCCGCGATCTCGACGACCTGCAACGCCGCCTCGCCCGCATCGTCGTCGCCGAGCGGCGCGACGGCTCGCCCGTCACCCCGGCCGATCTCAAGGCCGTCGGCGCCATGGCCGCCCTGCTGCGCGACGCGCTGCAACCCAACCTGGTGCAGACGCTGGAAGGCACGCCGGCACTGGTCCATGGCGGGCCCTTCGCCAACATCGCCCATGGCTGCAACTCGGTCATCGCCACCCGCACCGCGCTCAAGCTGGCCGACATCGTGGTGACCGAGGCCGGGTTCGGCGCCGATCTCGGCGGCGAGAAATTCCTCGACATCAAGTGCCGGCAGGCCGGGCTCGCGCCCTCCTGCGCCGTCGTCGTCGCGACGATCCGGGCGCTGAAGATGCATGCCGGGGTGGCCAAGGCCGATCTCGGCGCCGAGAATCCCGGCGCGGTCGCGCGCGGTGCCGCCAATCTGCGCCGCCACGTCGCCGCCATGCGCGCCTTCGGCCTGCCGGTGATCGTCGCGATCAACGGCTTCGTCACCGATACCGGGGCCGAGCGCGAGGCCCTGCGCGCAGCACTCGACGAGGATGGCGGCGCGCGGATCTGCTTCTGCACCCATTGGGCCGATGGCAGCGCCGGCGCCACCGACCTCGCGCAGGCGGTGATCGAGACGATCGCGGCGAAATCCGCCCGCTTCGCCCCGCTCTACCCGGACGACATGAAGCTGCCGCACAAGCTGCGCACCATCGCCCAGCGCATCTACGGCGCCGACGACATCGAGCTCTCGCCGCTGGCGGCCAAACGCCTCGCCCGGTTCGAGGCGCAGGGATACGACCACCTGCCGGTCTGCGTCGCCAAGACGCAGTACAGCTTCACCGCCGATCCGGCCCGCCGCGGCGCGCCCACCGGCTTCACCGTGCCGATCCGCGATGCCCGCCTCTCCGCCGGCGCCGGCTTCGTGGTCGCCCTCGCCGGCGATGTCATGACCATGCCCGGCCTGCCGCGCATCCCCGCCGCCGAGGCGATCGGGCTCGACCCCGATGGCGCGATCCATGGCCTGTTCTGAGCGTAGGGCCCCCATGAACACGCCGAACGCGCCCCAACCCACCCCGCCGGCCGCCGCGCGCAAGCCGGTCCGCATCGAACAACTCGGCCGGGTGCGGACCGATGACTATGCCTGGCTGCGCGATGCCAACTGGCAGGCGGTGCTGCGCGACCCCTCCGCCCTCGATCCCGAGATCCGCGCCCATCTCCTCGCCGAGAACGCCTATACCGATGCCGTGCTCGCCGGCACCAAGGACCTCCAGGCGACGCTGCTCGCCGAAATGAAGGGCCGGATCAAGGACGACGACTCGACCGTGCCCGCGCCGCACGGCCCCTACGCCTATTACCGCCGCTTCGATCCGGGCGCCGAGCATCCGGTCATCGCCCGCACGCCCCGCGCCGGCGGCGCCGAGCAGGTGCTGCTCGACCTGCCGGCGCGCGCGAAGGGCCATGCCTTCTTCTCCGCCCCGGCGGTCGCGCACAGCGACGACCACCGCCTGCTCGCGTGGGCGGAAGACACCCAAGGGTCGGAAGTCTACCGCATCCATGTCCGCGAGATCGAAACCGGCGCCGAGCCCGCCCCGCCGATCGAATCCTGCAGCGGCGACTTCACCTTTTCCCCCTGCGCGCGCTTCATCTTCTGGGTCTTCCGCGACGATCACGGCCGGCCGACCAAGGTGTTCCGCCGCGCCCTGGCCGATGGCGGCGACACGCTGGTCTACGCCGAGCCCGATCCCGGCTTCTTTCTCGGCGTCGAGACCAGCCTGTCCGGCGGCTCGATCCTCGTCTCCGCCGGCAACCAGGACACCAGCGAGGTCTGGCGCATCCCCGGCGACGACCCGACCGCGCCGCCCGCGCTCATCGCCCCGCGCGAGCCGGGCCTGCGCTACGATGTCGATGATGCCGGCGACCGGCTGGTCATCCGCACCAATGCCGACGGCGCGGTGGATTTCAAGCTGGTCGAGGCGCCGCTCGATGCCCCGGGCCGTGCGCACTGGCGCGACCTCGTGCCGCACCGGCCGGGCCGCTACCTCGTCGGCGCCTTCGCGCTGAAACACCACATCGTCCGGCTCGAACGGGTCGAGGCGAACACCCGCATCATCGTCGCCCCGCGCGATGGCGGCGCCGAATGGGAGATCGCGCAGGACGAGCCGGCCTATGTGCTGCGCGCCGAACCCGGCCTCGAATACGACACCGGGACGATCCGCTACGTCTATTCCTCGCCCACCACCCCGCGCCAGACCTTCGACTACGATCTGGCCACCCGCGCGGCGATCCTGCGCAAGACCCAGGACATCCCCTCCGGCCACGACCCCGCGCGCTACGAAACACGGCGCATCGACGCGCCGGCTGGCGATGGCGCGTCGATCCCGGTGACGGTGCTGATGCGCCGCGGCCAGGCGCTGGACGGCGCGGCCCCGCTGCTGCTCTACGGCTACGGCGCCTATGGCATCCCGATGGAGCCGTGGTTCCGCACCTCGATCCTCTCGCTGGTCGATCGCGGCTGGATCTTCGCCATCGCCCATGTCCGCGGCGGCACCGAGAAGGGCTGGAACTGGTTCCTCGGCGGCCGCGCCGCGCACAAGATGAACAGCTTCACCGATTTCATCGCCGCCGCCGAGGCGCTGATCGGCGGCGGATATGCGCGGGCGGGGAACATCGTCGCCCAGGGCGGCTCGGCCGGCGGGCTGCTGGTCGGCGCCGCCTTCACCATGCGGCCGGATCTCTGGGCCGGGGTGATCGCCGAAGTGCCCTTCGTCGACGTGCTGAACACGATCTCCGACGATACGCTCCCCCTCACCCCGCCGGAATGGCCGGAATGGGGCAACCCGATCACCGACCCCGCCGCCTATGACACGATCGCCGCCTATTCGCCCTACGACAATCTCGCGCCCCGCGCCTACCCGCCGATCCTGTGCACCGGCGGCCTGTCCGACCCGCGGGTGACCTATTGGGAGCCGGCGAAATTCGTCGCCCGCCTGCGCGCGCTCGCCACCGGCCCCGCGCCGGCGCTGCTCAGGATCGACATGGAAGCCGGCCATGCCGGCGCCGCCGGCCGGTTCGACGCGCTGAAGCAGACCGCGCTGAATTACGCCTTCGCGCTCTGGTCGGTCGGTGCAGCCTGATCGAGCCGCCAGACCGGCTCCTTCAGCTTCTCGATGAACGCCTCGTGCGCGGCCAGCTCCGCCGCACTCGCGACGATCGGGCGCGGCGTGCGCGGCCCCTCGCTGCGATATTCGACGAGGCGGATCGTGCTCTCGGCGGCAAGGTCGAGCCCGCGCTGCCGCCCGCCGGTCAGCTCGACATAAACCTCCGCGAGCAGCTTGCAGTCGAGCAGCGCGTTATGGGTGGTGCGGGCGGAGAGATCGATGTCGAAGCGCCGGCACAGCGCGTCGAGCGAGTTCGGCATCCCCGGAAAGCGCTGCTTGGCCAGCGCCAGCGTGTCGATCATCCTCGCCCTGTCGAGGGCGGCGCGGCCGATGCGGGCGAACTCGGCGTCGAGAAAGCCGAAATCGAACGGCGCGTTATGCGCGACCAGCGGATCCTCAGCGAAGAACTCCAGCAATTCGGCGGCGATCTCGGCGAATTTCGGCTTGCCGGCGACATCGGCGCTGGTCATGCCATGCACCCGGCTCGCCTCGGCGGGAATGTCGCGTTCGGGGTCGATCAGCGTGTGGAACACCTTGCCGGTCGGCAGGTCGTTCCACAGCTCGATCGCCGCGACCTCGATCACCCGGTCGCCGCCAAGCGGCTCCAGCCCCGTCGTTTCCGTATCGAACAGCACCGCGCGCGACATCGCCGCCCCCTTTTTTGCTCCAGAGCATCAACAAGATCGAGCACTACATCCGATCCAATCGGATCGGAAAGTGCTCTAGCCGGCGAACACCACCGTCTTGCTGCCGCTGATGAACACCCGCCGCTCCAGATGGCCGAGCACGGCGCGCGCCAACACCCGGCGCTCGATGTCGCGCCCCTTGCGCACCAGCGCCTCCGGCGTGTCGCCATGCGAGATGCGCTCGACATCCTGCTCGATGATCGGCCCCTCGTCGAGCGCGGTGGTGACGTAATGCGCGGTCGCGCCGATCAGCTTCACCCCGCGCGCATAGGCCTGGTGATAGGGCTTCGCACCCTTGAAGCCGGGCAGGAAGGAATGGTGGATGTTGATGCAGCGCCCGGCCAGCTTCGCCACCAGCCCGTCCGACAGCACCTGCATGTAGCGCGCCAGGATGGCGAGTTCCGCGCCGCTCTCGCGCATCAGCCGCCACACCTCGGCCTCCTGTTCCATCTTGGTATCCGGCGCGATCGGCAGATGATGGAAGGGAATCCCGTCGAGATCGAGATGGGCGTAGCTCTCGCGCGGATGGTTGGCGATCACGCCGACGATGTCCATCGGCAGTTCGCCGATCCGCTGCCGATAGACCAGGTCGACCAGGCAGTGATCGAACCGCGAGACGAGGATCATCGTCCGCATCCGGTGCCCGCTTGGGGTGATCTCCCAGTCCATCCCGAACTCGCGCCCGACCGCGGCGAACTCCGCCTCCAGCCCGGAGGAAGGCGCGTCGCCCACCGGGGCAAACACCACGCGCATGAAGAAGCGCCCGCTCGCCCGGTCGTCGAATTGCTGCGCCTCGCGGATGTCCTGCCCGTGCGCGTGCAGGAAATGGCCGACGGCGCCGACAATGCCGGGCCGGTTGCGGCAGGAAAGGGTCAGGATGGAGCTCATGCGGTTCGGTCTCTCCGGAGTGCGGTGGTCGCCGCCGGGCCGCCCTTGGCGCCGGCACGCTGCTTCCCTATCAACATGGGCGCAGCACGCAAGCAGCGCGGAGGAAAACGCCCATGGCCGCCACCATCACCTATGTCTTCACCAGCCATTCCCCCTGGACCTATCTCGGCCACGCCGCCTTTCTCGACATCGCCCGCCGCCACGGCGCGACGGTGGACTACCGCCCGGTGCCGCTCGGCGCGATCTTCGCCGAAACCGGCGGCCAGCCGCTGGCCAAGCGCCACCCGGTCCGCCAGCGCTACCGTCTGGTCGAGCTGCAACGCTGGCGCGCCCGCCGCGGCCTCCCGCTCAATTTGCACCCGCAATTCTTCCCGGTGGACCCGGCGCTGGCGGATCGCCTGGCCATCGCCATCGTGGAAGCCGGTAGCGACCCCGACCCGTTCCTCCGCCGCGTCTTCGCCGCGGTCTGGGCGGAGGAGCGCAACCTCGCCGATCCCGCGACCATCGCCGACCTCGCCGCCGCGTCCGGCATCGCGCCCGAACTCCAGGCCCGCGCCGGCGCGCCCGAGATCGCCGCCGCCTATCAGCGCAACCGCGAGATGGCCGAGGCCGCCGGCGTGTTCGGCGCGCCCTCCTACATCCTGAATGGCGAGCTGTTCTGGGGCCAGGACCGGCTCGACCTGCTGGACGACGCGCTGGCCACCGGCCGCCCGCCCTATACGGCCTGAGCCGCCGGGGCCCTCACCTACCACGGCACCGCCTCGCCGCGATGGTCGAAAAACCCGCCGCTCTCGGCTGGGGTAAGCCGGTCGATCACCGCCAGCAGCCGCGCCGCCGCCACCTCCGGCGCCTGCACGTCGAGCCCGGCGGCGGCGAACGGGGCGGAAAGCCCCGTCGCCACCGTGCCCGGATGCAGGGCGACGCAGATCGCCGCCGGCGACCGCCGCGCCAGCTCCACCGCGGCCGTCCGCACGAACTGGTTCAGCGCCGCCTTCGACGCACGATAGCCATACCACCCGCCGAGCCGGTTATCGCCGATGCTGCCGACCCGCGCCGACAGCGTGGCGAACACCGCCCGCCCCTCGCGCGGCAAGGCGGGCAGCAGATGCTTCATCAGCAGCGCCGGGCCGATCGCGTTCAGCGCGAAGCTGCGGGCGAGGCGGCCCGAATCCAGCTCGCGCAGGCTCTTCTCCGGCATCTGTGCTTCATCGTGCAGGAAGCCGGTGGCATCGATCGCAAGGCGAATGGCCCCCCGCGCCGCCACCGCCCGCACCGGTTCGGCAATGCTGGCCTCATCGAGCAGGTCGAAGCGCGGCGCGCTGCCCCGCCCGAGCCCGATCACCGCGGCGAAACGCCGATCGCCCGCAAGGGCCGCCACCAGCGCGCCGCCGATGCCGCCGCCCGCGCCGAACACCACCGCCACATCATCCCGTCCCGTTCCGTCCATCGCATCCCTCCGCCCTGTCGCGGATATGGCGCGGAACCGCCGGCGCGAAACCGCCCCTTGCCGCCGGCGCCGCTTCATGATCGAAACAGCTCATGATCCTTTCCGGCCACGCACGCCTCGCCGGGGTGATCGGCTATCCGGTCGCCCATTCCCGCTCGCCCCGCCTGCACGGCACCTGGCTCGAACGCCACGGGATCGACGGCGCCTATCTCCCGCTCGCCATCGCCCCGGACGATTTCGCCGCCTGCGTCGCCGCGCTGGCGAAAATGGGCTTCGCCGGCGCCAACGTGACGATTCCGCACAAGGAAGCCGCCTTCGCCGTGTGCGACCGCGTGGCCGACAGCGCGCGGCGCGCCGGGGCGGTGAACACGCTCGTCTTCACGCCCACGGGGATCGAGGGCGCGAATACCGACGGGTCGGGCTTTCTCGCCAATCTGCGCGCCCATGGCGTCGACCCCGCCGCCGGCCCGGCGCTGGTACTCGGCGCCGGGGGGGCGGCGCGGGCGATCGCCACCGCGCTGCAGGATGCGGGGGCGGTGGTCACGCTGTGCAACCGCTCGCCGGAGCGCGCGGCGGCGCTGGCGCGGGATTTCGGCCTCGTCCACATCCCCTGGGAGGCGCGGTCGGCGGCGCTGGCGGACCACGCGCTGGTGGTCAACACCACCTCGCTCGGCATGGCCGGGCATAATCCGCTCGAACTCGATCTCGCCCGCGCCGCCCCCGGCATGGCGGTGGCGGACATCGTCTACGTCCCGCTGGAAACACCGCTGCTGGCGGCGGCGCGGGCGCGCGGCCTCGTCGCGGTCGAGGGGCTCGGGATGCTGCTGCACCAGGCGGTGCCGGGCTTCGCCGCCTGGTTCGGCGTCACCCCGGTGGTGGACGATGCGCTCTACCGCGCCGTCGCGGCCGACCTCATGGGATGAAGATCATCGGTCTCACCGGCGGAATCGGCATGGGGAAATCCACCGTCGCTTCACTCTTCCGCCGCCGCCACGTGCCGGTGTTCGATGCCGATGCCACGGTCCGCGCGCTGCAGGCGCCGGGCGGGGCGGCGCTTGCGCCCATCGCGGCGGCGTTTCCCGGCGTGGTGCGCGCCGGCGTGCTCGACCGCGCCGCCCTGCGCGCGCATGTGCTGGCCGATCCCGCCGCGCGGCGCCGTCTGGAAGCGATCATGCACCGCATGGTGCGCGCGGCGGAGACAAAATTCCTCGCCGCCGCCCGCAGGCGCGGCGCCCGCGCCGTGCTGCTCGACATTCCGCTGCTGTTCGAAACCGGCGGCGAGGCGCGGGTCGATCTCGCACTCACCGTCTCCGCGCCGCGCGCGGTGCAGATCGCGCGGGTGCTGCGCCGCGGCCTGCCCCACGCCGAGATCGAGCGGATCATCGCCCTGCAAATGCCGGATGCCGAAAAACGCCGCCGCGCCGATGCGGTGATCGCCACCGGCCTGTCCCGCCACCACACGGTGCGGCGCGTCCGCCAGCTCATGGCGACGCATGTGTTTCGCCCCGCGCCGCCAGCCCGCCGCCCCAGGCGGTTCCGCCAGCCGTTCAGCCGGCGGCGGCGATGACCTCGCGCAGCTGCGGATAGATCTCGTTCGCCCAGCGCGAGCCCGAGAACACGCCGTAATGGCCGACGCCGAGCTGGAGATGGTTGCGCTTCTGCGCTGGTTTCAGCCCGGTGCAGAGATCGAGCGCCGCGACCGACTGGCCGGGCGGGCAGATATCGTCCCGCTCGCCCTCGACGGTGAAGACCGATGTCTTGCGGATCGCCGCCGGGCGCACCGTCTGGCCGCGCCAGCTCAGCTGGCCGCGCGGCAGATCGTGCCGCTGGAACACGCGCTCGACGGTTTCGAGATAGAATTCCGCCGTCAGGTCCATCACCGACTGGTATTCGTCGTAGAACTTGCGATGCGCCGCCTCGCTCGCGTCATCCTCGGTGACGATGGCGCGGAACTGGCGCAGATGCGCGCCGATATGCCGGTCGAGATTCATCGACACGAAGGAGGCGAGCTGCACGAAACCGGGATAGACCGCCCGCCCCGCCCCGGCGAAGCGGCGCGGCACGGTGGTGATCAGGTTGCTGCGGAACCAGGCGATGTCACGGGTCTTGGCGAGGTCGTTGACCTTCGAGGGGTTGCGCCTGGTATCGATCGGCCCGCCCATCAGCGTCATGCTGCGGGGCGCCGCCGGATCGCCGGCCTCGGCCATCAGCGCGGTCGCGGCGAACACCGCCACCGCCGGCTGGCACACGGCGACGACATGCGCCCCCGGCCCGATTTCGCGCAGGAAGTCCATGATATGCGCCACATATTCATCGAAGCCGAAGCGCCCCGCGCTCACCGGAATGTCGCGCGCGTTCTTCCAGTCGGTGATGAAGACGTCGTGATCCTGCAGCATGACCTCGACGGTGTTGCGCAGCAGGGTCGCGAAATGGCCCGAAAGCGGCGCCGCGATCAGCACGCGCGGGCCGGGTGAGGCAGTCTCCTTGCGGAAATGCAGCAGGTCGCCGAAGGGCGTTCCGCTCACCACCGTCTCGGTCACGGGAATGTCCCGCCCGCCGGCGCGCACGCTGGCGATGCCGAACTCCGGCCGGCTGTGGGAAATGCCGCTATTGCCGAAAATCTCCAGTGCGGCGCGCGTCGCAACCGGCAGGGTCGGGATTCCCGCCGGCGGCGTCAGCAGGTCGATCAGCGGCGCCATCGCGCGCGCCGCCATCCGGAACGGGGCCAGAAGATCGTCCTGCGTCTGGTAAAGGTCATACATCATGGGCGCAAACCGCCTTTCTCGTCACGCCAGTCTGGCGCCGAAAAGTTCAAGGTTCCGTAAACGGATCCGGGACTGCGGACGCAGCTCACCCCGCCATTCGGCATAAATCTGCCCTGCATCCGCCGGAGTCCCCCTGCCGCTCCCGGGCCGATTCGCGTGGCACCGGCATTGTGTTACATTCCTTTTACAATATGGGTGAAGTCTCGCCAAAAAGAAAGCGCTGTCATGCGCGGCCGCGCAGACGGTGCAGCGCCCGCCGCAGCGGGAAGAGGGCCCGCCACATCGTGCTGCGCTCGATCGTCTCGGCATGCCGCCGCGCCGCCGCCGCGGCACCACTCGCCTCGGCCAGCCGCCCCTCCAGCGCGGCCATTTCCCGGCGAAGCCGGCCGATTTCGCGGTTCAGCGCCACCCTGTCCAGCCGTTCGAGCGTCGAATCCCGCCCGCCCGGCCCCACCCTCACCTTTGCCGGGTCGGCAACGCGGGCATGCGCGGCCCGGGCCGAAGCGGCATCCACGCTCGCCGGAAGAAGCGGGGCGAGCGCGCGGTAGAGATAGTCCGCGTCCTCGACGAGGCGCGGGAACGAAACCATCACCACCTTCACCTCCGCCGCGACGAGCCGCTCCAGCAGATGGTGGAAGCCGAGGGCGAGCACCCGCGCCTGGTCGAGCGGATGCAGCGAATAGACGATCCCGCCCGGCGTCCGCCCGCGATGCGCCCAGGGCCGTTCCATCACCGCCGGCCAGTCGGGCTCGGCCGCCATGTCGCGCAATTCGAGAATGGTCCGGCTCGCCGCCACGTCCATCAGGTCGCGCATCGGCACGATCACGCCATCCAGCACGATGCCCGGATCGGCCAGCAACTGGTCGATGAATTCGGACACCCAGGGCGATTTCACGACATAGGGCATGTCCGCATCCAGCGCGGGCAGCGGCAGGTTTTCCGCGCCGGCATTGGCCTCCTCGTCCCAGGCCGCATGCTCGCCGAAGCGGGAGAAATGCGTCTCCATCCCCAGCGCGTCGAACCAGCGGACGAGGAAGGACGTGCCGCTCCGCCCGGTCCCGGTGATCAGCAGATGATGCTTCGGCGAGTTCGTTGCGATCATGCGCATGATCGTGCCGGGACGGGCGCGCCGGATCAAGCCGCGCCGCGCGGCGATGGCGGCAATGCCGTGCTCCCTGTCGCCAGAACGGCGGATGTGCGGTAGATGCCACCATCATGGCCTATAGCGTGAAGGAAATCTTCCCCACCCTGCAGGGCGAGGGGCGCAATGCCGGCCGCGCCGCGGTGTTCTGCCGCTTCGCCGGCTGCAACCTGTGGTCCGGCCGGGAGGAGGACCGCGCCAGTGCGACCTGCCGCTTCTGCGACACCGATTTCGTCGGCACCGACGGACCGGGCGGCGGCCGCTTCGCCGATGCCGCAGGCCTTGCCCGCGCCATCCAGGCCGCCTGGCCCGCCGCCTGCACCCGCGATGCCCTCGTCGTCTTCACCGGCGGCGAACCGCTGCTCCAGCTCGATGCGCCGCTGATCGAAGCGGTGCATGACGCCGGCTTCGAAATCGCGGTCGAGACCAACGGCACGATCGAACCGCCGCCGGGCATCGACTGGCTCTGCGTCAGCCCCAAGGAAGGGGCCGAGCTGGTGGTGCGCCAGGGGTCGGAGCTCAAACTGGTCTATCCCCAGAAGGAGGCGACACCCGAGCGCTTCGCCGGGCTCGATTTCGCGCATTTCCTGCTCCAGCCGATGGACGGGCCGGATCGCGCGGCCAACACGCGCGCCGCCATCGAATACTGCCTCGCCCATCCGCAATGGCGCCTGTCGACGCAGACCCACAAATATCTCGGCATCCCCTGACCATGCACGAAATCACCAAGGAATTCCGCTTCGAGGCGGCCCACACGCTGCAACGCCAGATCGCCGCCGAGGCGAGCCGCCGCATCCACGGCCATTCCTACCGCACCACCGTCACCCTGCGCGGCGCGCCGGATGCGAGCGGCATGCTGATGGATTTCGGCAGGCTCGGCCAGCACCTCGCCGCGATCCGCGAGGCGCTCGACCACCGCTTCCTCGACGAGGTGGAGGGCCTCGGCCCGGCAACGCTGGAAAACCTCGCCCGCTTCATCTGGACGCGGCTCGCGCCATCCTGCCCGGGCCTCGCCCGCGTCGCCGTCTTCCGCGATTCCGAAGGCGAATCCTGCGCCTACAGCGAATAGGGACACAGGCTTGAGCCGGCTGCACCGCTACGCCACCACCCTGCGCTGGACCGGCAACCGCGGCACCGGCACCAGCGCCTACGCCGCCTATGGCCGCGACCACGAGGTGGAAGCCGACGGCCGGCCGGACCTCGCGCTGACATCCGATCCCGCCTTCCGCGGCGATCCCGCGCGCTGGAACCCCGAACTGCTGCTGCTCGCCTCGCTCTCCTCCTGCCACCAGCTCTGGTATCTGCATCTCTGCGCCGAGGCCGGGATCGCCGTGCTGGCCTACGAGGATCGCGCCGAGGCGGTGATGGAGGAGGAAGCCTCCGGCGCCGGCCGGTTCGTCGAGGCCATCCTGCGCCCCGTCGTCACCATCGCGCCAGGCAACGACGCCGCCCGCGCCGCCGCCCTGCACCGCGATGCCGGAGCAAAATGCTTCATCGCCCGGTCGATGAACTTCCCGGTCCGCCACGAACCCGAGATCCGCACCGCATGACCGAAACCAACGCCTATGGCCAGATCGTCGGCGCGCCCGTCCCCGGCTGGACGCCGCGCCCGCTTCCCGACGCCGCCGGTTTCGAGGGGCGCTATTGCCGGCTGGAACGGCTCGACCCCGCACGCCACGGCGCCGGCCTCATCGGCGGATTCCGCGCCGCACCGGACGACCGGGACTGGACCTGGTGGCGCACCGCCCGCCCGGCGGACGAACCCGCCTTCCGCGACTATGTGGATTCCATGGCCACCGCCCCCGGCCGCGTCGCCTATGCCATCATCGAGGCGGCAAGCGGCCAGCCCGCCGGCCACGCCGCCTTCATGAACATCGCCGCGGCCAACGGCGCGCTGGAGATCGGCTCGATCAACTTCACGCCGCTGCTCCGGCGCCACCGCGCCGGCACCGAGGCACTGTTCCTGATGCTCCGCCACGCCTTCGACGACCTTGGCTACCGGCGGGTCGAATGGCAGTGCAACAGCCTGAACCTGCCCTCCCGCGCCGCCGCCCTGCGTCTCGGCTTCACCTTCGAGGGCATCTTCCGCCAGAACGCCGTCACCCAGGGCCGCAACCGCGACACCGCCTGGTTCTCCATCCTCGATTCCGAATGGCCCGACCGGCGCGCCGCCCTCGATGCGTGGCTCGCGCCGGACAACTTCGACGATGCCGGCCGCCAGCGCCGCAAGCTCTCCGCCTTTCGGACATGAAACTACGCTAACCGATTGATTTCGATCATGGACAGTCCTCCGGAACCAGTCCAGACTGCCTCCCGCTTCCGATTGTCGGACGCCTGATCCACAGGGAGGATTTCAGCATGTCACGAATTGCACTCGTCACCGGCGGCACGCGCGGTATCGGCGCCGCCATCAGCGTCGCGCTGAAGGCGGCCGGCCGCACCGTCGTCGCCACCTATGCCGGCAACCAGACCGCGGCCGAGAATTTCACGGCCGTCCACGGCATCGAGACGGTGAAATTCGACGTCGGCGATTTCGAGCAGACCATCGAGGCGATCGGCCGCGTCACCAGCCGCCTCGGCCCGATCGAGATTCTCGTCAACAATGCCGGCATCACCCGCGACGCCACCCTCGCCCGCATGACCCGCGACATGTGGGATGCGGTGATCGACACCAATCTCGGCTCCTGCTTCAATCTCTGCAAGGCGACCTTCGACGGGATGAAGGAGCGCAAGTTCGGCCGCATCGTGAACATCGGCTCGATCAACGGCCAGGCCGGCCAGTACGGCCAGGTGAACTACGCCGCCGCGAAATCCGGCATCCACGGCTTCACCAAGGCGCTGGCGCAGGAAGGTGCCCGCTTCGGCATCACCGTCAACGCCATCGCCCCCGGCTATGTGGATACCGACATGGTGCGCGCCGTGCCGCCGGAAGTGCTGGAAAAGATCATCGCGAAAATCCCGGTCGGCCGCCTCGGCCATGCCGAGGACATCGCCCGCGGCGTGGTCTTCCTCACCGCCGACGAGGCCGATTTCATCACCGGCTCGACCCTGTCGATCAACGGCGGCCAGCACATGTACTAACGCTCTGCTCCGGCCCCGGTTTTTCCTCCGGGGCCGGATCTGAATGCGGTCCTATCGTCCGGGACGGAACTATTTCTTCCGGTCGAGGAAGCGGGAAATCCCCTCCCGCGCCGCCGCGTCCTGCATGTTGCAGGCCATCGCCTCGCCCGCCACCTCATAGGCCTCGGCGATGCCGAGCTCGATCTGCCGGTAGAACTGCGCCTTGCCGATGGCGAGGGCGGCGCGCGGCTTGGCGAGAATCTGCTCCACCAGCCGCGCCACCGCATCGTCCAGCTCGGCCTCCGGCACCGCCTCGTTGATCAGGAAGCGCCGCGCCGCCTCGGCGGCATCGATCATCCCGCCGGTGAACAGCATCTCCAGCGCGGCCTTGCGCGGCACCGCGCGGGCGAGGGCGACGCTCGGCGTCGAGCAGAACAGGCCGAGATTGATGCCCGAAACCGCGAAGCGCGCGCTCGCCGCCGCCACCGCGAGGTCGCAGCTCGCGACGAGCTGGCAACCCGCCGCCGTCGCCACCCCCTGCACCCGCGCGATCACCGGCACCGGCAGCCGCTGCAAGCCGAGCATCACCCGGGTGCAGCGGGCGAAGAGGTCGCGATGCGCGTCCGCCTCCTCGCGCGCGATCATCTCCCGCAAATCGTGCCCGGCGCAGAAGGCGCGGCCATTCGCCGCCAGCACCACCACCCGCGCGCCCGCATCCGCCGCGATCTCGCCGATCGCCGCATCGAGCGCGGCGAGCAGCTCGTCGGAAAGCGCGTTGAAGCTCGCCGGCCGGTTGAGCGTGAGCGTGACCACGCCCCGCGAATCCCGCCCGATCAGCAACGGCGCGGCCAGCGTGCCGGAACCATGCGTATCCATCTCTGCTCCTTGTCCGTGAATTCAGGTCGCCGCCGCCTGCGCCACCTTCTCGGCCAGCCGCGGCGGCGCTTCCGACAGATGCTCGAAACTGTGGACGAAACTGCCGAGCCCCGCGGTCTGCGACCGCAGCTCGACCGCCAGCCCGTGCAGTTCCGCCGCCGGCAGCAGCGCCTCGGTATCGTCCCAGCCAGGCCAGCCCGCGCGCTCGGCATAGCCCAGGATCTGGCCGCGCCGGCCGGTCAGCAGCCGCTGCACCCCGGCGGTGAAACCGTTCGGCGCGCTCACCGTGATCCGGTGGATCGGCTCCAGCAGCACCGGTTCGGCCTTCGCCAGGCCTTCCGCCATGCCCGCCCGCGTCGCCGAGCGGAACGCCATGTCGGAACTGTCCACCGCGTGGAACCCGCCATCGACCAGCGTCACCGCGATATCCACCACCGGATAGCCGAACGGCCCGCGGCGGGTCGCTTCCTCGGCGGCGTCGGCCACCGCCGCGATATACTGTTTCGGCACCGCACCGCCGACGATGCGGTCGTTGAAGGCGAACCCCTCGCCGCGCCCGCGCGGCTCGATTTCCAGTTTCACATCGGCGAACTGGCCATGCCCGCCGGTCTGCCGCTTCAGCCGCGCGTGCTCGCGCACCGGCCGGCGGATCGTCTCGCGGAAGGGCACGCGCGGCCGCGCCGTCCGCACCGCGACGCCGGAGAGCCGCTCCAGCCGCTCCACCGCGCTGCCGACGTGAATTTCACCAAGCCCGGCGAGGCGCGTTTCGCCGGTTTCACCATCGCGCGTGAGCCGCAGCGCCGGGTCTTCCTCCAGCAGCTTTTCCAGCCCGCCGGCGAGCTTCACGTCGTCCTTCCGCTCCGCCGCGGCGATCGCGACCTCATGCAGCGGCGGCGGCGGCGCGGGGAACGCCATTGCCGGCGCCGCCTCGCCCAGCGTGCCGCCGGTCGCCACCCCTTCGAGCCGGCCGAGTGCCACGACGTCGCCGGCCCCGGCCTCGGCCACGCGCTGCAATTCACCCTCGGCGAAGCGCATCATCCCGCCGATCCGCACGCCGCCATAGCTCGCCCCGTCGCGCAGCGCCCCGCGCCAGACCCGGGCGAAGGACAGCTTGCCCGCCGCCCCGCGCCAGCTCGTGCGGAACACCTGCGCCAAGGCCGGCCCTTCGGGTGCGATTCCATGCCGCGCCGCCGTCGCGCCCACATCCGGCGCGTCATGCCGCAACGCCTTCCACAGCCGCAGCACGCCATGCGCATGCTCGGCCGCGCCGAACATGACCCCCGCCAGGCTGCGCGCCTCCATGTCCTTGCGGAAATGGCTGTAAAGCTCGGCGGGCGTGGGTGTCGCACCTTCGATCACCTGTTCGAGCAGTTCGTCATCCCGGTCCGCGAGGCTGTCGATCAGCGCGTCATGCGCCGCCTGCTCGGTCTCGGCCACGGCCGCCGGCAGCCCGATCCGCTCGGACGCCGCATCCGGCCGGTAGCGGAACGCCCGTTCCGAGAGCAGGTCGACATAGCCGATGACCCGTTCGCCCTCGCTTATGGGCATCTGCCGCGGCACGAGCTGCACCGCGGTTTCCGCCTGCATCGCCGCCACCAGCGCCTCGGCCGGCGCGCTCAGCGCATCCACCTTGTTGACGAAGACGAGGAAAGGCACGCCGGAGTCCTCCAGCATGCGGAACACCGGCCGCAGCGCGATCGCCCGCGACGGGTCGGGTTCGGCCACCACGACGGCGAGATCCGCCACTGCGAGCGCCGCCGCCGCCTCGTGCACGAACTCCACCGATCCGGGACAATCCAGCAACGCCCATCGCTCGCCGAGGAAATCGCAATGGGCCGGCCGCATCTCGTGGGAGGAACTTCGCTCGCGCCCGCCGCGCCTTGCCTCGCCACCGCCGGCCATCTCGACCAGCGCGGCGCTCAGCGTGCTCTTGCCGCTTCCCTGCGGACCAACCAGGGCGACGGCGCGCGGCCCGTGCGGGGCCGCTCCGTGGGCGGGGTCTTCCATGTCCTTGTCCTCCCGGCGCCGCCCACTATTCGCCCTTTTCGCCGGAATTCAAACCGGAATTTTTCTCCTCGCCATAGATATGCTCATAGAGTGCCGGATAATTCCGCTTCAGTCTGTTGGCCGCGTAACCGATCTGTTTCGAATCGGCCGGCTGGCGCAATTCCGCGTCGGTCGCCAGTTCCCACTCGCCGGGGCGCGACCGCGGATCGAGCCACCGCCATCTCGAAAACCCGCGCAGCCAGCGGAACAGCACGGCGACCATCGCCGCCATGACGATCATCTGCACGATCAGCCCGATGCGCGCGAACGGGCTCGGCGTGGCGAGCGCGATCGCCAGGGACGCCAGGAACGTCGCGCCATAGGCCGCATACGTCCCGAGCCGCAGCCAGCGGAACAGCGCCAGCATCCGCACCTTGCCCCGCCCCATCCCGCCCATCACGATGCGCATGGCCGCCACCGCGACAATGGCGAACGGCCAGACCACGTAGAGCATGAACGGCCCGACGAACCCGGCGCCCCAGATCAGCTGCGCGAGGAAGATCAGTATCAGCGCGGGCATGAAGCCCAGCACGGTCACGCCGGTCACCGCCATCGGCATCAGCGCCGCCACCGGCGGCGGCCGCGGCCGGTCGCCCGGAGCCCCGCCGCTCATCGCACCGCCTGTCGCGAACGGCGACCGCTCCGATGCGACGCGATCACGTTCATTGAAAACAGGTCGTGCGGTTCGGCCACGCCAAACAGGCTCCGCATTGCCGCTTGGGATCGGGCCATCAGGGGAGGAGCGGCGTCATGCTTGCCGAAATCCCTGGCAAACGGATTGTTCGCACTCCAGACAGTCATCGAAACCCCGGCGGCGGCAAGGTCGCGCGGTCCGCTTTCTTTTCGCGCGTTCCATTGCCACCGCCACCAGGTGTCAATCTCATCTTGAAGTTCGTGTGCCTTGAGCTGAAGCGACTGCAAGTGTTGAGCCGCCTTCTGCGCTGCTTCGCGGGTAGTCTGCGCATGGCTCGCGCGCTCGCTCACCCGTGCCGCCGACTTCATCCGGGCCGCATCATCGGCAACAGGCGTCGCAACATGTCCCGGTTTATTGAGATACGCATTCAGCTTGGCGTCGCGCGCCTTGGCGGCTTCGAGGGCGTTCTGTGCCGCGTGTGCGGAAGCGTCGGCTTCCGCCGACGTCGCGCGTACCGCCGCGAGTTTCCCCTCCGCCGCCGGCAGGAGCGCCTCCGAGCGCATGGCCTGAAAGGCCTCACGGCCTGGATCCAGCAGGGCGACAAGCGGTGCGAAGCCTTCCGTCCGGCGATAAATCGAGGATTGTTCGTACTCGTCGACCATGGCCTCGTCTCCGCTCAGATAGAGGCCGAGATCGATCGAGTCCGCGACCAGCAACGCAAGCGAGGCCGCGGTCGACGCCGCGGCACTGGTGAAGACCGGTACGGTCACCGTATCGGCTGCGATGCCCACGAATGTTCCGGTGGCGCCAATCGTGGCCATTCCAGCGGCGATGACCGTCGCCCCCGACGCCACCACGCCCATTATGTCGATCCCTACCGCTACAGTCGCCGCAATCGCAGGATGATCGGCGACAAGGTTGTGCAGCGAGCGATAGATTTCCTGCTCGGCCGCCATTTCCGCCTGGGCTTGCGCGATTTGTGCTCGCCCGTACGCAGCCATGCCCTTGTCGAACGAATTGCCGATTTCACTGAAAAATCGCCCGATCGTCGATTCAATTTTCTCGAACCGAGAACGCGGCGGCGGTGGTGGTGGCGGCTTTACGGCCCCATGCCAAGTCAGCACGAGGCTCAAACCGTCGCCCGCGTCATCGTATGTCGGCTCGCGAACGCAGACTGCCAGCCCCGCCGGGTCCCGCCAGACTATGCCCATCCGACCGGAATAGCGGGGAAATGCGAGGGCGAGAAACGATTCGACATGCATCCGCACCCCAGCCGCGCTCTGGTACGGCCCGAACCGGATTGCGCGCGCAGCCCCCGCATTGCCCAATCGTGTCGACGACATCCCGCGCTCACCTCCGGCTATAGGCACAATCAAATCATGCCGGAGACGGGCGCACAATGGCGTAACGACCGCGCCGAGCGGCTGCAATCAGTAACCGAGCGCGCATCCGTCCTTGCGCGGGTCGGACCCGCCGATCAGCACGCCGCGCCCGCGATCGATCCAGATCGCCTGGCCGCCGCCATGCGGCCGCGCATCCGGCCGGTCGTCGCGCACCACCTTGTGGCCGCGCGCGACCAGGCCTTCGAGGGTCGCCGCCGGCACCGACCGCTCGACCTCGACCTGCCCGCCGAAGGGGAAGACGCGGGCGAGATCGAGCGCCTCCTGCACGTCGAGCCCGTACTGGCGCATGTTGGTCACCAGCCAGGACTGGCCCATCGGCTGGTAATGCCCGCCCATCACGCCGAACGGCATCACCGCCTCGCCGCCCTGGGTCGCCATGCCGGGGATGATCGTGTGCATCGGCCGCTTGCCCGGGGCGATGCAGTTCGGATGGCCGCGCTGGATGCGGAAGCCCATGCCGCGATTGTGCAGCACCACGCCGGTATCCCCGGCGAGAATGCCCGAACCGAAGCTCTCGTAGGTCGAGTTGATGAACGAACAGGCATTGCCGTCCTCGTCCACCACGCAGAGATAGACGGTGTCGCGATGCAGCGGCAGCGCCGTCTCGCCGGCGCGCGGCAGGTCCACCATCGCCCGGTCGTCGCGGATCAGCGCCCGCAGCCCGCCGAGATAGTCATCGCTCAGCAGATGCGCGACCGGCACCTCCGCCTGGTCCGGGTCGGCCAGCAGCGCGTCGCGATCGCGATAGACGAGGCGCGCCGCCTCGATGTGCCGGTGCAGCCGGATCGGCCCCATCGGCCCGTCCGGCGCCGGGCCGAACCCTTCGAGAATGCCGAGCAGCATCAGCGCCAGCAGGCCCGAACCGTTCGGCGGGCATTCCCAGATCGTCAGCCCGTCGAAATCGCGCCTGATCGGGGTGACGAATTTCGCCGCGGTGCGGCCGGCGGCGAAATCCGCCTCGGCATGCACGCCGCCGCGCGCCCGCAGCTCGGCCACGATCGTGGCGGCAATCGGCCCCTCGTAGAACGCCTTCGCCCCGTCCTTGGCGATCGCCCGCAGCGTGCGGGCAAGCTCGGGCTGGCGGAACATCGTGCCTGCGACCGGCGCGGCACCGCCCGGCAGCAGCGCGGCGGCACCGCTGCGGCGCAACTTGCCCTCGGCAATCTTCCAGTCGAAGGCGACGCGCGGATGCACCGGATGCCCCTCCTCGGCATAGCGGATCGCCGGCGCCAGCGCCGCATCGAGCCCGCGCCGCCCATGCGCCGCGAGCAGCGTCTCCCAGGCGGAGACGGCGCCCGGCACGGTGACGGCATGGGCCGAGATGTTGTCGAACTGGGCGATTCCCTGGGACTCGAAATAGTCGATCGTCGCGCCGGCGGGGGCGCGGCCGGAGCCGTTCAGCGCGATCACCTCGGGGCTGCCGGCCTTCTTGTAGAGGCAGAAGCAGTCGCCGCCGATGCCGGTCGATTGCGGCTCGATCACGCCGAGCACCGCCGCCGCCGTCACCGCCGCATCGAGCGCGTTGCCGCCCGCCCGCAAGGCGTCGAGCGCGGCGAGGGTCGCCGCCGGCATCGAGGTCGCCGCCATCGCCCGCCCCGCGTAAACCGCGCTGCGGCCCGGAAAATCGAAATCGCGCATTCTCTGGACACTCCTGTAACGATCTGCCGAATCAAATCGCACTCCGCCGCCGGATTGACAATGCGCCCGCGCTGGCCAATGCAGCCTCATGGCCGAGAACCCGCCCCCGACGATCACCTATGACGATTTCGCCCGTGTGGACATCCGCGTCGGCACCATCGTCGATGCCAAGCCTTTCCCCGAGGCCCGCAAGCCCGCCATCCGCCTGTGGATCGATTTCGGCGGCGCGCTCGGCGTCAAGCGCTCCTCGGCGCAGATCACCGTGCATTACGCGCCGGACCGGCTGATCGGCCGGCAGGTCTGCGCCGTGGTCAATTTCCCGCCCCGCCAGATCGGCCCCTTCATGTCCGAGGTGCTCACCCTCGGCATGCCGGACGAAAACGGCGAGGTCGTGCTGATCCGCCCCGATTTCACCGTGCCCGACGGAGGACGCCTGTTCTGATGGCCACGCATTACTACACCGTCTCGTGGGACCAGCTTCACCGCGACTCCAAGGCGCTGGCCTGGCGGCTCAACGCGCTGGCGCCGTTCGATGGCATCGTCGCGATCACCCGCGGCGGGCTCATCCCGGCCGCCATCGTCGCCCGCGAGCTGGAATGCCGCCTGATCGAGACCGTCAGCATCGTCACCTATGACGAGGAGCGGATCGGCAAGCCCACCATCACCAAGCCGCCCACCGCCGCAGGCGACGGCGCGGGCTTCCTGATCATCGACGATCTGGTCGATACCGGCACCACCGCGCGCGAGGTGCGCCAGCTTCTCCCCCGCGCCCATTTCGCCACCGTCTACGCCAAGCCGGCCGGCAAGGCGCTGGTCGACACCTTCATCACCGAGGTCTCGCAGGACACCTGGATCCTGTTCCCCTGGGACACCGAGCCGCAATTCGTCGCCCCCATCGCGCGCGCCGGCACGCCGCCGCGCCGGGCCTAGTGTCCCGCCCCTGAAATTCGTGGGTGAATTTCAGGGACAAGCAGGCCGCTGAACGATTGTTTTTCACTGTCCACTTTGAAACTGGTGGATCGGGCCGATGATGAATCGGCCCGGCTCTCCGTCCATCACCTGCGGGTGGATTCGTATGGGTGAGGGCCTCGAGCCGGCGGGACCGTGCGTGACCGCCGGCAGGTTCCCGGCCCGGCGGCGCCAGGCGGGAGCCGGTTCGTCAGGCCAGCGGCCCCGTCGACGCGGAGCCATTCGCCCTGTCGCGCAGCCGCGCCGCCGCCGCCCGCGCCGGGTCGACCATTCCGCGCGCCAGCGCGACGCTCTGGCCGATATAGGACGAAGGGTCGAGCGCGTCCCTGACCATCGCGGCATCGACGCGCCCGGCCGCATCGGGGGCGGCGGCGATCAGCGTCGCAAGATCCCCGCCGGTTTCCACCGCTTCGGCAATCGCATGATGGACGATATCGTGCGCCACGGTTCGGCCGAGCAGCGGCGCCAGCGCCATCATCGCATTCTCGGAGGCCATGAACGCGCCCGACATCGCGAGGTTGCGCCCGATCGCCGCCGGCCGCAGCCGGATCGCCGCCAGCAGTTCATCCATCTGCGCCGCCAGTTCGTAGGCCAGCGGGCAGGCCTGGTCGATCAGCGCCGAGAGCATCTGGTTGTTCGCGCCATCGCCCTCGAAACTCGGCTGCATCGCCTCCAGCGCCAGCGGCACCTGCGCGCGCACCCGCGCCGAAAGCGCGATCACATGCACCGCGATCTTCGAGTTCACCTTGTGCGGCATGGTCGACGAGCCAATCACCTCCTCGCCGAGATCCTCGATGACCTCGCCGAACTCGTCCGACATCATCACGTAGAGATCCCGTGCGATCTTGCCGCAGGTCGCCGCGAACATCCCGAGGAGCAGGACGTATTCGGCGAAGGTGTCGAGCCCGGCGCGCGAGGGGATCTCGTGCCAGCCGAGCCCGAGCCGCGCCGCGAGCCGGCGGTTCAGCTCGGGCCCGGCCTCGCCCACCGCATGCATCGCTCCCACCGCGCCGCCCCATTGCGCGCGGAAGACGCGCGGCGCCGCCTCGCGGAACCGCTCCTCATGGCGGAGAAATTCCTCGATCCAGCCCCCTGCCTTGAAGCCGAAGGTGATCGGCAAGGCGTGGCGGATATTGGTGCGGGCCACCGTCACCGTCCCGGCCTCGGCCTCGGCGAAGCCGGCGAGCCGGTCGAGGATCGCCGCGAGCCGGCGCATCAGTGCCGCGTGCGCCCGGCGCATCAGCAGGACCCGGCCGGTCTGCACCACGTTCTGCGTCGTCGCCCCCCAGTGAACGAAGCCGCCGGCCTCGCCCGCGCAAGCGCGCGAGAGCAGCCGCACCAGCGAGACCACCGGCGCGCGCGTCTTGGCGATATCCGCCGCCAGCGCCGCCTCGCCGATCGTCTCCAGCCGCGCCCGCGCGGCGATCTCGCGCGCCGCCTCCGCCGGGATCATGCCGAGCTCCGCCTGCGTCGCGGCGAGTGCGGACTCGACATCGAGCCAGGACTGCCAGACCGACTGGCGGCTGAACAGCGCCGCGATCTCGGCCGGCGCGGGTGGGGGGACGTCCTCGGTCATGGGCATATTCCTGTGGGCGGGGATCAGAGAACCTGGTCGAGAAACTGTTGCAGCCGCGCGGTCCCGGGATGGTCGAACAGGCGGTCCGGCGCGCCCGTCTCGACGATCCGGCCGCGATCCATGAAGACCACCTCGCCGGCCACCTCGCGGGCGAAGCGCATCTCGTGGGTCACCACCAGCATCGTCATTCCCGACAGCGCGAGATCGCGCATCACGTTGAGAATGCCCTTGACCAGCTCGGGATCGAGTGCGGAGGTCGCCTCGTCGAACAGCATCACCGCCGGCTCCATCGCCAGCGCCCGCGCGATGGCGACCCGCTGCTGCTGCCCGCCCGAAAGCTCCGCCGGCCGCCGCCGCTCCAGCCCCTCGAGCCCGACCGCGCGGAGCTGCGCGACCGCCCGCGCCTCGGCCTCTTCCCGCGCCATCCGCCGCACCCGGCGCAGCGCCAGCGTCACGTTGTCCATCACGTCGAGATGGCTGAACAGGTGGAAATGCTGGAACACCATGCCGACCCGTGCCCGCATCGCGTCGACATCCGTGCCCGGCCCGGTGATGTCCACGCCGTCGATCAGCACGCGCCCCTCGTCCGGCCGCGCCAGCAGGTTCGTGCAGCGCAGCAGCGTCGACTTGCCCGACCCCGACGGCCCGATGATGCAGGTTGTGCTCCCGCGGCGGACATCGAGCGAGATCTCGCTCAACACCTCGGTCGCGCCATAACGCTTGGTCACCTGATCGAACCGCACGGCAACCCCGTTCGCCGCGTCAGACATCGGCGCGCCCTCCCTGCCGCTCGCCGCGCAGCCGCCGCTCCCACGCATTCACCGCGTAGGTCATCGGCACCGTCAGCGCGAGATACAGGATCCCGGCCGCGGTGAGCGGCGAGAGATTGGCGTTGTTGATCGCCGAATCCTGCGCGATCGAGAAGATCTCCCGCTGCGACGAGGTCAGCCCCAGCAGGAACACCAGCGCCGTGCCCTTGATCACCAGGATGAACTGCCCGGTCAGCGGCGGCAGCACCCGGCGGATGCCCTGCGGCAGGATGATGTCGCGCATCGTCTGCCACCTGGTCATGCCCAGCGTGCGCGCCGCCTCGATCTGCCCGCGCTCGACGCTCTGCAGCCCGGCACGGAAGATCTCCGCCATGTAGGCCCCCTCGATCAGCCCGATCGAAAGCGCGGCGTAGGCATAGGTATCGTTGCCGAACAGGCTGAGCCCCGCGATCGGCAGCCCCTGGCCGATCAGGTAGATCGTCAGGATGTGCGGCAGCCCCCGCAGGATATCGACATAGACGCGGCAGGCGAGCCGCACCACGGCCGGCCGCGCGAGCAGTCCGGTCGCGATCGCCAGCCCCACCACCATCCCGATCAGCGAGGCCAGCACGGCGAGCAGGATCGTGTTCGGCAGGCCGACGCGCAGCAGCGTCGGCATCACATGCGCGATCATGTGCGCGTCGAAGAACGTCTGCTGAATCCGCGCCAGCCCCCGGAACATCGGCGCGCCCCGCGCTCAGGCCTTCGCCGGCGGCTGGTGCGGCATGCCCGGATAATCCTTGTAGAGCTGATCCGGAATGCGCACCGCCGGCGGATTCCACTTCACGAACAGCTTCGTGTAGGTGCCATCCTCCATCAGTTCGCCGATCGCCCTGTCCATCGCCTCGAGCAGCTTCGGATTGCCCTTCGCCACGGGATATTCGGCAACGCCCGTGGTCACGGTCTGCGACGCGACGAGACCGGGATGCTTCTTCACCAGCGCGTTCGCCGTCGCGAGCCCGGTGAAGAGTCCGTTCACCTGGCCCGCGATCAGCGCATTCAGGCTGGCGGCGATGTTCGGGAACTCCCGCACCTTCACCCCCGGCGCGATGTGGCGCAGCAGCGGGATCAGCGCGCTGCCCTGGGTGATCGCCACCGTCTTGCCGGACGCGCCGTCCACTGTCCCGATCGCCGCCCCGCTCCGGCTCACCAGCCGCGCCTGGCCGTAGCCGATCGGCGTGGTGAAGGCGACCGCCTTCTGCCGCGCCGGCGTCACCAGCGTCGCGAAAGCCGCCGTGTCGTAGATGTGGTTCCGCACGCCCGGCAGCATGCTGGCGAAACTCGTCGCGACGAACCTCACCTTCAGCCCGAGCTTCGCCGCGATCGCCTCCTCGAACTCCACCAGAAAGCCCGTCGGCTTGCCGTCGGCGATGAAGGAGACCGGCTTGTCGTCGGTCCGGTAGGCGACGGTGAGCACCCCCCTCGTGATCGTCGGCGGCGGCGCGGCGGCGAGGGCCGGCACTGCCATCCCCGCCGCGAGCCCGGCCACCATGGCCGCGAGACCCAGTGCGTTTCTGCGTGTGGTCATCTGGTTTCCTCCTCCTGATTGTTCCGCGCCGCGCCGAGCACGGCGTCGCGCGCCGCCGCCGCGGCGAACAGGGCGCCAGGGTCGTGCCCCACGCCCTCGATCTCGATAAGCCGGTGCCGCAGGGCCGCACCCTGCCGCGCCGCGAGATGAGCGATATAGTTGCGCCCGCGCGCCAGCCGGTGCGGCCCCTGCGCCAGCGCCGGCGGCGTGCGGTCGAGCATCCGGTGTTCCGGGTCGCAGTCGCGCCGCCCGAGCAGATAGACCACGTCGCGCCGGGCATAGCGCGCCTCGATCGCCGCATCGTCGAGCGCCCCGCCATAGGCAGGCCGCCCCGCGAGCCCGTATTTCCACGGCCCCGCCGCCGGCCCGAACCAGACATACGAGGCCGGGTTGGCGACGACGTAGCGCACCGCGTCGCCGAGCGGCGAGAGCACCGCATGCCGGTGCGCGAGCTGGCCGCCGGCCGAATGCCCCGCGATCACGATCTCGCTCACCAGCGGATACGTCGTGCGGTCGGAAAAATGCCCGATCAGCGCATCGAGG
The DNA here is from genome assembly GCF_000724705.2 of Acidiphilium sp. JA12-A1. NCBI lineage: Bacteria > Pseudomonadati > Pseudomonadota > Alphaproteobacteria > Acetobacterales > Acidocellaceae > Acidiphilium > Acidiphilium sp. JA12-A1. The sequence goes on along the minus strand of NZ_JFHO01000072.1, from coordinate 4,670 downwards.
ACCGAAAACGCATCGAGCCCGGCCGGCGCCACCGCCGCCCCGCCCTCGATCCAGATCCGGTCGGGCCAGCGCGCGAGCCGCGCCGCATCCTCCACCCCCGCCAGATCCGCTGCGATCGGGAATTGCGGCACCGCCAGCGCCAGCGTGCCGAGCCGGTCGCCAAACGCATCTGTCGCGATATCGGCATATTCGATGCAGTCCCGCCGCGCGCCGTGCAGGACGATCAGCGCCTGCCGCGCGGCCGCCCCCTCCGCGCCGCGGAACACCGCCGGTACGCTGAAACCGCTCGCGCCGGGCGCGAACCGCTCCGGTGCGAGCATCGCCCGCTTCACCGCGATGCCGAGACGTTCCTCCATGCCTTCGTGATACCGCACCGCCCGGCGCGGCCAATCAGCGATTCCGGTCAAATCGATAAGGAACTCTTATCGACAAGCCGGCGGGCGAGGCGAAGCGTGGCGCGCAGGGCGGGCGCGGTATCGCTGCGGCGGTAGATGAGGATGAGGTCGGTGACGACGCGTTCGCGCAGCGGCCGGTAGGCAACGCCCGGCACCACGAAGCGCGCCATCGTTTCCGGCACCATGGCGACGCCGATGCCGGTGCCGACAAGGCAGAGCATCGTGGCGATTTGCGGCACGGTCTGCACGGTGCGCGGCGCAAAGCCGGCGGCGGCGCAGGCTTCGGCGGTGAGGCGGCGGAGGCCGCCGCTCGGTTGTTCGATGTACTGGATGAAGGGGTGTTCGGCGAAGGCGGCGAGCGGCAGCGGCCCGGCATCGCGGCGGGTGCTGGTTTCGGCGACAGCGATCATCATGCGTTCGCGCGCGAGGGTGAGGGTCGCGAGGGCGGGGTCGAGGGTCGGCAGCGGCGAGCGGACAATCCCGAGATCGAGGCGGGTTGCGGCGAGGTGCTGGACCTGGATCGTGCCGGAGACCTGGTCGATGCGGAGCGCGATTTCCGGTCTGGTGGTGTCGATCGCGCGGATCAGGGCGGCGAAGAGAGGGTGGAAGGCGGCGGAACCGACATAGCCGGCGGCGATGGCGCGGCGCTGGCGGCGGGCGATCGCGGCGCCGGCGCGTTCGGCGCGGTCGGCCTGGGTGACGATCGCCCGCGCCTCGGGCAGCAGGCCGAGCGCGGCGGCGCTGGGCCGGATGTTGCGGCCGGCGCGATCAAAGAGCGACAGGCCGAGCGCGGTCTCGATCGCGCGGATGAGCTGGCTGAGGGCCGGCTGGCTGATGCCGAGGCGTTCGGCGGCATGGCCGAAATGACCCGCATCCGCCGCGGCGACAAAGGCGCGCCAGTGGCGCAGTTCGACCTGCATCGGCGTTTCCGGCCCCGCGTGAAGACAACGGGAACAGCGTATGCGCCGGGGCGGGTGCTGGCAAACCCGGCTCGGGGCGCACGGTCATGCGGGCCCGCTACCTGCCCTGGTGTCCTGCCCCTGAAATTCGTGGGTCAATTCCAGGGACAAGCAGGCCGCCAAACCGTCGTTTTTTCTGGTGTCCCGAATCTGAAATCCATCAGGATCGGAACGTGCTCTAGCGGCCGAAGCGGCGGTCGCGGCGCTGGAAGGCGCGGATCGCCCGCAGGTAGTCGATCCGCCGGAAGGCGGGCCAGGTGGCGTCGCAGAAATGCAGCTCGCTGTGCACGCTCTGCCAGAGCATGAAGCCGGAGAGGCGGATCTCGCCGCTGGTGCGGATGATCAGGTCGGGGTCCGGCATCCCGCCGAGATAGAGATGCCGGCGGATCGCCTCCGGGCTCACCGCGGCGGCGGCGGCGGCGCAGTCCATGCCGGCCCCGGCGCATTCGGCGAGCAGGGCGCGCACCGCATCGGCGATCTCCTCGCGCCCGCCATAGCCGATCGCGAGCGTGACCGTCATGCCGTCATTGCCGCTGGTGGCGTCCTCGGCGGCGTCGATCGCGGCGAGCAGGGCGGGGGGCAGGATGTCGCGCCGGCCGATCGCGGCGAGGCGGACGCCGCGGCTGCGGATGTGCGGATCGGCGACGAGCGCGCGCATCTTGGCCTCGACGGCGCCGAGAATGCCGCCGACCTCCGCCTCCGGCCGGCCGAGATTGGCCGGCGAGAAGACCCAGAGCGTGATCATCGGAATGCCGAGCTCGGCGCTCCAGGCGAGGATCTCGTCGAGCTTGGCGGCGCCGAGGCGGTAGATCTCGCCCGGGTCGCTCAGCCCGGCGAGGCGGGCGTGGCGGCGGTTACCATCGAGGATGATGCCGACATGGCGCGGCAGCGGCCCCGCCGCCACCTCGCGGGCGAGCCGCCTCTCGTACAGGCGATAGACCAGGCGCCACACAACGCGCCTTGCGGCCTCGGACAGTCTGGGGCGGCGGGATGCGGCCGCGCGCGGCGCGCCGGCCTGTTCGGCGAACATGCCGTCTTGTGGCCCCCGCGCCGCCGCAATGCAAGCCGCCGTCTGCGGCTATTCGGCGGCGATCGCCCCCGGCCCGGCGCGGCGGTGGCGCAGGCAGATATGGCCGACCGCCAGCGCCACAGCGACGGTGAGCATCGCCGCGACGGCCGGCGTGCCGAACCCGAGGCCGCTGCTGCTCACCGGCTTGTCGAACCAGTCCGCGAAGGAGGCGCCCATCGGCCGGGTCAGGATATAGGCGGTCCAGAACGCCGCGACCTCGTTCAGCCCGAACAGCCGCCGGGCGAGGCCGGGCACCGCGAACAGGGCGGTGAACAGGATGGCGGAGTTCAGGTAGCCGAGGCCGAAGGTCGATGCCGTGAGGTCGCCGGCGGCGGTGCCGAGGGCGAAGGTGGCGATCACGGTGGCCCAGTAGAACGCCTCGCGCCGCGGGGTGGCGACGGTGTGGATCGACAGCGTGCGTTCCGACAGGCTCCAGGCGCCGAGGATCACCACGAGGCTCGCGGCGAACATCCCGGTCGATACCGGATAGGGCACGCCGAGGACGACATGGATGACATCCGCCACCATCGTGCCGAAAATGCTGACCATCACGACCAGCAGCCAGTAGATCGCCGGCACGTAGCGCCGGGTCGCGAATTGCAGGGCGAGGGCGGCGAGAAAGCCGAGCCCGCCGCCGATCACCGCGAGATAGGGATTGGTGTGGAAGACCAGGAAGTCGGAAGTGGCCTCGCCCATCGCGGTGGAGAGGATCTTCGCGACCCAGAACGCCAGCGTGATCTGCGGCACCTTGGCGCCGTAATAGCGCCGCTCGTCCATGCGCATGAAAGTCCTGGCCCAGCCCACTGCCGATGGTCTCCCCTTCCCCGTTGCCGACCCGTCCGGAATGGCGGCCCCGCCGCATGACTGCAACCCCGCGCCGCGGAATGTGAACGCCCGCCGGCGGATTGACTTTTCCGCCGGGGACGGGAAGCTGCCGCGCGGCGCGAACCCAAGCCGGGGACCGCCGCCGCCGGACCGCATCTCTGCGCCGGCGCAACCAGCAGCCTGGGAACGACCATGACCGAGACGCAGACGAGACCGCGATACAGGGGTGTGTTCCCCGTGGTGCCGACGATTTTCGACGAGTCGGGGCGGCTCGATCTCGACGGCCAGTGCCGCGCCGTGGATTTCATGATCGATGCCGGCTCGGACGGGCTGTGCCTGCTCGCCAATTTCTCCGAGCAGTTCGTCCTCGGCGATGACGAGCGCGAGATCCTGATGAAGCGGATGCTCGAACACGTCGCCGGCCGCGTGCCGGTGATCGTGACGACGAGCCATTTCAGCACCGATATCTGCATCGAGCGCAGCCGCCGCGCCGAGGCGATGGGGGCGGCGATGGTCATGGTGATGCCGCCCTATCACGGTGCGACGATCCGCGTCGGCGCCGCCGGGCTGTGGGATTTCTTCCGCCGCCTGTCGGATGCGATCCGCATCCCGGTGATGATCCAGGACGCCCCCGTGGCCGGCACGCCGCTGCCGGCCGAGCTGCTCGCGCAGATGGCGCGCGAGATCGCGCAGATCGCCTATTTCAAGATCGAGACGCCGCAGGCGGCGGCCAAGCTGCGCAGCCTGATCGAGCTCGGCGGCGCCGCGATCGAGGGGCCGTGGGACGGCGAGGAGGCGATCACCCTGCTCGCCGATCTCGACGCGGGGGCCACCGGCGCGATGACCGGCGGCGGCTATCCCGACCTGATCGGCCCCATCGTGCACGCCTATCTCGCCGGCCGGCGCGACGAGGCGGTGGCCGGCTACGAGCGCATCCTGCCGCTGATCAACTACGAGAACCGCCAGTGCGGGCTGATCGCCGCGAAGGCGCTGATGCGCGAAGGCGGGGTGATCCGCAGCGAGGCGGTGCGCCATCCCCTCGCGCCGCTCCATCCGGCGACGCGCGACGGGCTGCTGGAAATCGCCAGGCGGCTCGATCCGCTGGTCCTGCGCTGGGGCTGAGGGCCGCGCTCTCCGGCAACCGGCTGGCAACCTTGTGAACCCGCCGGCATTGACTTGGCGCGCCGGCCCGCTCACTGCCTCGGCTCGTTTTCCCGCGATCCGCACGGGGCGATTTGCACGAAGACATTGCATGGCACGGCACGAACGGAGGTATTGCGGTTGATCGGGCCCGCCGGCCATGCGCCCGGCCCGCGGCATCGCGGACTTTTGCCCGCGCTGCGGCGGGTCGCCCCGCTGCTCGCCCTGGCGCTGGCGGGCTGCGCGCACGTCCGGCCCGCGCCGATCGACCCCGCCGCCGCC
>NZ_JFHO01000073.1:0-3744 GCF_000724705.2 Acidiphilium sp. JA12-A1 | reverse complement strand
CCCCGCTATCTGGATCTCCGATCTCTATGGCGCCCAGCGCGGTCATGCCGATGACTGGCAGATTTGCCTCGCCCACCAACTCCGGGACTGCAAATTCGCGATCGAGGCGGGTGATACGATCTTCGCACCCAGAATGAAGGCCCTGCTGCTCCGCGCCGTCGTGCTGGCGCGGCGCCATCGCACGCTCGCGGACGCTACAAGACGCGCCTGGCGGCGGCGCCTCGACCATGATCTCGACGCCGTCATGGCGCTCGCCCCGATCAACCACCACGGCAGACGATTGCGCCGACGATACGGCAAGGTTCGTGATCATCTCTTCACCTTCCTCGACCACCCGGATATCGCCGCGGACAACAACGGCTCCGAGCGCGAACTCCGGCCTACCGCGACATATCGCAAGGTCACCGGAGGGTTCCGATCCAACTGGGGCGCCGATTTCTTCGCCAACGTCCGATCCGTCGTCGGGACCGCCGCGCGGCACGGCCTTGATGCCTACACCGCTATCAAAAACGCCGTCACCGGAGCATCACTGCCCATCGCCCCCCTACCGGGTTGAGCAGATACCAAGAAAGCAAACAGAGCGAACGGATCGCTGTGTTGCTGATGCTTTTTATAGTCATCCGAGCGGGGATATGCAAGAACTTTTTTGCAGTGCAGCATCGCAAGCTTTGCGGCGCTTGCCGTTGCCGACGTCGTGTCAGCTCCGGGGTCGATGAAGCGCGCGAAAATAACGGCAAATTAACCGTTCTGCCGGATATTGCGCGCATGCAGCGGCGCCTGACCAAAACCCTTGTCGCATCATTTGCGGTATTCGCCCTGTCCGGCATTCGGCCGGCCAGCGCATTGCCGACCGGCGAGTTGCCTGCGTCGGCGCCGGTCGTGGATCCATCGCTGCTCTGTCAGGCCGCCGTCATCATGGCGGAGTCCGACAAGCACACTCCGGTCGGGCTGCTGCGTGCCGTCGGAACCGTCGAAAGCGGCCGCCGTGATCGTGTGACCGGCCAGCTGGCGCCTTGGCCCTGGACCATCGATGCAAATGGCGCCGGCCACATGTACCAGACCGAGGCCGAAGCGATCGCCGCGGCGCAGTCGTTTCTGCAGCAGGGCGTGACCTCGCTCGACATCGGTTGCATGCAGGTGAACATCCAGCAGCACCCCCACGCATTCACCAACCTCGTGCAGGCGTTCGACCCGATGGCGAACGTCTTCTATGCGGCGGACTTCCTCACGCGGCTGAAGGCGCAACTGGGCACCTGGGAGCAGGCGATCGCCGCCTATCACTCGCAGACGCCGTCGATCGGCGCACCCTATGCGAGGCAGGTTCTTGCCCGTTGGCAGGGACAGACCGGCGGGCAACCGAGCGGCCTGCCGCTGGTGCAGACGGCCATGACGCCGCCTCTCGCGCCGGTCGCGCAGCCATCGGCGGCGCCTCGTGTGTGGGGGCCGGGATCCGCGGGCGCCTCGCCCGCCGGCAAGGCGCTGCCGCAGATGTCGAAGCCCGCTGCGGGTGCCGTGGCAATTCGCCGCTTCGCACCCGGCGCGTTTGCCTTCGCGCCGTTGCACGGTTCGCCGACGCTTCTGCCCGCAACCGCACAGCCAGGTGGCCCGGCGTCACGGATTGCCGTGCCCGGCGCCATTGCCGGCGGCATGGCGGGCCGGAATCTCGCGGCCTATCGCCGCGCGCCAATCCCGATTGCAGGCCCGTCTTCCTGAACGGACCGGGAACCCTGCGCCATGCGGTCCGGAGGTCTCCTGTCCGGGAAACCGGCCCCATTTGCCACATCACGCAAGCAGGCGATCCGACCTGGTCAGGCGCCCCCGTCCGGGGTTTATGAAAGGCGCGGCCCCCAGGACGGGTCCTCGGCATTCGTTGGCGTCGGCGTGATGCGCTCATTGAAACCGTCGACGCCGATCGTGACGAGATGGGATACGTTCCCGACCCTGAGCGGGCTCTGCCGGTAGAACATGATCACCCGGCCGTTGGGACAGAAGGTTGCCCCCTCTTCCAGATAGCCCTGCGACAGCAACCGCTCGCCCGAGCCATCCGGCTTCATCACGCCGATGCCGAAACCGCTCGAGTCGAGGCGGGTGAAGGCGATCGCATCGCCGCGCGGCGACCAATCCGGTTCCGCATAGCGAGCATGGCCGTATGAAATCCGCTGGACGTTCGATCCGTCGGCATTCATGACGAAAAGCTGCTGGTCGCCGGAGCCGTCGCGGTCCGAGTTGAACACGATCTTGGTGCCATCCGGGCTGTAGCACGGGGTGACGTTGATCGAGTTCGCGTCGGTCAGCTGGGTCATACGCCGGCTTCCCAGGTCGTATTTCACGATCATCGCGCCGCCGCCCTTCGATATCGAGAACAGCAGCGCGGAGCCGTCGGGGCTGAAACGCGGGCCGAAGCTCATATCGCCGAACGAGCCGATATTGGTGCGCGCGCCCGTCTGCAGGTCGAACAGATAGACCTGCGGGCGATTGTTCTCGAAGCTGACGAAGGCGAGTTGTTGCCGCGTCGGGTTGAACTGCGGCGAGAGCGCCATGTTGCGGCCCGAGGTGAGGAAGCGGACATTCGCGCCGTCGTAATCCATCAGCGCCATGCGACGGATCGGGCTGGTCGGAGGGCCCGAGACGGATATGAACGCAACCCGCGTGTCGAAATAGCCCTTTTCGCCGATCATCTGCTGATAGATGTCATCGGCGATGATATGGGCGATCCGCCGCCAGTTGCCCGATGCCGTGGTATAGGCCGTCCCCTGCAACTGCTTCTGCTGCGAAATGCCCCAGAGCCGGTATTCGACGCGGATCTGCCCCGCGCCCGGGCTCGTCACCTGGCCGGTCACAAGCGCCTGCGCCCCCAGAATGCTCCAGTTGTTCCAGACCGGCACGCTGTTGACCACCGAATTCGGCACGAAGCTGGTGGGATCGATCGCGCTGAACAAGCCGCAATGGTCGAGATCCGATGTGACGACCTGGGTGATCTGGGCGCCGATATCCGACGTATTGCCGCTTGCATCGGTGAAGGCCGGCAGGGCGATCGGGATGGGCGCGTTATGCGCGCCGGAGACGTTGATCGCATCGCTCGGGCCGTTCGCGGCATTCTGCGCGCGGGCGAGCCCGGGCAGCAGCAGCCCCGCGGCTCCGGCGCCGATCATCAACCGGCGGGACAGCGGCGGCAGCCGCTCGACCAGGGTTCCGGGAACGCGCGGATGGTGGGCGGGCGACGGACGGCGGATCGTCATGAAGAACCTCTATCCTGAAACGCTTCGAACGCTATGGAGTGAACCTGAAGATGAAGGTGTGCACCGAGCCGAGCATATAGGACGGCAACGGCAGCTTGGCACATTGATAGTTCTTAACCGCATCGACGGCGCGGTTGGCGAAGGCGGCGAAGAGCGGATCGCTCATCTTGCCCTGGTCGGCGGGCGCCACCCGGGCTTCCCGCACGACGCCGCCCGCATCGGTCACGACCTGTAGCAGGACGCTGAATTTCTGCACGCCCGGCGCGCCGGCGTCGATGCCCCAGCACGGGCGGACCTCGTTGCCGATCGCATCCCGCTGCGAGGCGGAAAGGCCGGAATTCGCCGTGCTCATCTTCGTCCCGCCGCCATTCGGCGCGCCGCCGCGCTCGGGATTGTAGCGCGCGGTCGGCGGCTTCTTCTGCTTCTGCAGCGCGCGCAGCTTCGCCAGCGTGTTGAGCACGGACTGGCTCATCGGCACGGGGGTCTTCACCTCGTGCTTCTGGCT
>NZ_JFHO01000074.1:0-19914 GCF_000724705.2 Acidiphilium sp. JA12-A1 | reverse complement strand
GTGATCCGACCGAGGTTTCGTCGGAGCAGACGACCCGCGCGCGGCGCAGTCGGGCGAGGATGGCACCGACATCGGCATCGAAGCCCGGCTTGGGCGGCGGCGGAATGCGGCATCGAGCGCGCCTTCGCTGATCGCCAAGCCGAACAACTCGGTGAACAGGCGCGACAGCCGCCGGTAGCTGACCGCATGGATGACGCGCAGGTAGATCGCGAGAGCCACGAGGTTGAGGCTGAATGGTGTGCCGGTCTCCATGCCTTCCGGGACGGCTGCCAGCGTGGTCGCCCCACAGCACGGACAATGGCCGGCATAGCGTTCGACGCGGGTGACGACCGGCTTGATCGGCGGCAGATCGATCTTGTCGTAGCGCTGCGCGAGGCGCTGATCCGCGTCAGTCAGCCCGGCACGGCAGTGCTGGCAATGCGCCGCCTTCGCGATCACCGTCTGATCGGGGTTCTCGGCAAGCAAGCGACCGCCACCCTCACGGCCGAGACTGCCTTTGCGGGGCCCCTTGCGCGGACTTTTCTCGGGCCGGTTTGGCTTCTGCCCGCGCGATGGCGGCAGGCTCGAATTGTCCGGCCGCTTCGGCGGTTCGTTTAGCCGCGCCTCCAACTCCGCAATCCGGCGTTCCGCATCCGAAAGCCGGATTGCCAGTTCCGCGTTCCTGCGCTCGGATGATTGCAACGCGTCCCATAGCGCGCGGATCAGCGCGTCTTTCTCAGCGTGCGATAGGAGAGACAGGTCAGGAAGCTCGTTCACGCCTCCCGTCGAATCGTATCCGCCGTGGTCACGTCAATTCACAATCGATTCAACTTATCGACGGACCAGGATGAGCAGATACCGCGTCGCGATCATGATGCCGAATTCCCTGCAATACCCGATCGCGGTGTTCGGCACGCTGCTCGCCGGCGGCACGGTGGTCAACGTCAACCCGCTCTACACGGCGCGCGAGCTGAACCACCAGCTGCGCGACAGCGGCGCGAAACTCCTCGTCGTGTTCGAGAACTTCGCCCGCACCGCCGAACAGGGCCTCGCCGGCACGGCGGTCGAGACGGTGGTGCTCACCGGCATCGGCGACCTGCTCGGCGGCCTCAAGGGCCCGGCGCTGAACTTCGTCCTCCGCCACGTCCAGAAGGCGGTGCCGAAGCATGGGCTGCGCGCGCGGCGCTTCCGTGCCGCCCTGGCGGAGGGCCGCCGCGCCGGCCTGCGCCCGGTCGAGCTCGGCCACGAGGACATCGCCTTCCTGCAATACACGGGCGGGACCACCGGCGTCGCCAAGGGGGCGATGCTCACCCATCGCAACATCATCGCCAACGTGCTGCAGGCCTTCGCCTGGAATGGCGACCAGTTCCACGGCGAGGGCGTGAACAATCTCACGCTGCTGCCGCTCTATCACATCTTCTCACTCACCGTTAACCTGTTCATGTTCATGGCGCTGGGCGGGCGCAACGTGCTGATCGCCAATCCGCGCGACACCAAGCGGGTGATGGGCATCATCCGCAACGAGAAGTTCGAGGGCATGGCCGGCATCAACACGTTGTTCAACAGCTTTCTCGACAACGAGGATTTCCGCCGGCTCGACTTCTCGAAGCTGCGCCTCGTCATCGCCGGCGGTGCGGCGACGCAGGCCGAGGTCGCGAAGCGCTGGCAGGAGGTCACCGGCCGGCCGATCAGCGAGGGCTACGGGCTGACGGAGTGTTCGCCGATCGTCTGCACCAACCCGATCGATCTCGACCATCCCGAACGCATGAGCTTCAACGGCACCGTCGGCCTGCCGCTGCCCTCGACCGAGGTCCGGCTGCGCCGCACCGACGGCGCCTGGGCCGGCATCGGCGAGGCGGGTGAGGTCTGCGTGCGCGGCCCGCAGGTGATGCGCGGCTACTGGCAGCGCCCGGACGAGACCGCCCGGGTGCTCGACGCCGAGGGCTGGCTCGCCACCGGCGATATCGGCATCATGGACGAGCGCGGCTTCCTCCGCCTGGTCGACCGCGCGAAGGACATGATCCTGGTCTCCGGCTTCAACGTCTATCCCTCCGAGATCGAGGAAGTCGTGATGATGCATCCCGACGTGCTCGAGGTCGCCGCCTTTGGCGTGCCGGACGCGGCCTCCGGCGAGCGCGTCAAGATCGTGGTCGTCCCGCGGTCCGACACCCTGACCGAGGCCGAACTGCTCGCGCATTGCCGGCGCAACCTCACCGGCTACAAGATGCCCAAGATCGTCGAGTTCCGCCACGAGGAGCTGCCCAAGACGCCGGTCGGCAAGATCCTCCGCCGCGAATTGCGGGCCCAGCACGATGCCTGACGGCGCGCGTCCGCCGGGCGACGCGGCCGGGCAGGGGCCCGATCGCGGCACCCTGCTTCACCGCGTCGGCGTCACCCCCGGGCGGATGCGCTGGGGCATGAACCTCTACCCGCCCTACCTGTTCTCCGGCATCCGCATCGATTCCATCTCGGCGGACTGGCGCCACTGCCGTGCCCGCATCGTGTTGCGCTGGTACAACCGCAACGCCGTCGGCACGATCTTCGGCGGCACCCTCTTCGCCGTGACCGACGGCCCCTGGGCGCTGATGCTGATGCGCCTCCTCGGCCCCGACTACTATGTGTGGGACCGCGCCGCCGACATCGAATATGTCAGCCCCGGCCGCGGCACCGTCTTCACCGAGTTCGCGATCCCGCCGGAACGCGAGGCCGAAATACGAACCGCCGCCGCCGGTGGCGAAAAGGTCGAGCCCTGGTTCGGCAACGAGATCCGCGACGCCGCCGGCACCCTCGTCGCCCGCGCCCGCCGCCAGCTCTACGTGCGGCTGAAGCCCCGGGCGCGCCCGCTCTCCTGAGCGCGCCCGGCCCGCTCAGGCCAGCCGCAGCACCGATTTCACCATCATCCGCACCCGCTTCGTATAGGGCGGGAACAGCATCGGCGTCGCCGAGGCCACATCCCTCAGCACCGCCCGCTCGTGGCTGAAGGCGCGGAAGCCGTAGAACCCGTGCGCGTTGCCGATCCCCGAATTGTTCACCCCGCCGAAGGGCAGGTTGCCGTGCAGGAAGTGCAGCATCGTCGTGTTGATGCCCACCCCGCCCGACGAGGTCTCGCCGATCACCCGGTCGGTGAAGCGCCGGTCGCGCGCGAAGAGATAGAGCGCCAGCGGCTTCGGCGCCGCGTTGATCGCCTCGATCGGCTCGGCGGCGTCGCGGAAGCGGATCACCGGCAGCACCGGGCCGAAGATCTCCTCCTGCATCACCGCCGACTCCCGCGGCGCGCCGGAAACGAAGGCCGGCGCGATCAGCCGCCGCGCCCGGTCCGCCGCCCCGCCCTCGACAGTCGCGCCCCGGCCGCGCGCATCGTCGAGCAGGCGCAGGATGCGGTCGAAATGCCGCTCGTTGACGATCCGCCCGTAATCCGCCCCCGGCGCCGCGCCATACATCCGCGCCGTCTCCGCCCGCACCCGGCGCACCAGCTCGTCATGCACCGCCTCATGGGCATAGAGATGGTCTGGCGCGATGCAGGTCTGCCCGCAATTGGTGAACTTGCCCCAGGCGATCGCCTTCGCCGCCTTCGCGAGATCCGCTCCCGCATCGACGATGACGGGCGACTTGCCGCCAAGCTCCAGCGTCACCGAGCTCAGGTGCCGCGCCGCCGCCGTCATCACCACCTTGCCGATCGCCGGGCTGCCGGTGAAGAAGATGTGGTCGAACGGCAGGTCGAGCAGCGCGGTGGCGATCGCGGCGTCGCCCTCCCGCACCGCCACCTCGTCCGGCGCGAAGATCTCCGCGAGCATGGCGGCAAGCGCCGCCGAGGTCGCCGGCGCCATTTCCGAGGGTTTCAGGATCGCGGTATTCCCCGCCGCGATCGCCGAGGCCAGCGGCCCGAGCGCCAGGTTCACCGGATAGTTCCACGGCGAGATGATCAGGCACACGCCGCGCGGCTCGTGGCGAATTCGTGCCCGCGTGCCGAAGGTGGTCAGCGTCGGCGCCGCGCGCTGCGGCTTCATCCACGATTTCAGATGCCGCCGCGCGTGGCGGATTTCCGAGAGCACCGGCAGGATCTCCGACAGGTCGGCCTCCGCCTCGGGCTTGCCGAGATCTTCCTGCAGCGCGGCGTAAAGCCGGGGCCGCCAGGCCTGCACCGCCGCCTCCAGCGCCCGCAGCTTCGCGATCCGCGCCTCCGCGCCCGAACTGCGGAGCGCGATCGCCCGCGCCTGCTGGCGGGCGAACAGCGTATCCAGCCCCGCGACACCATCCGGCATCATCGTCTCGATCATGTCCATTCCCACTCTCCTTGCTTCGGTCGCTTCAGACCATTGCCGCCGCCGGCTCGTTGCGCTCGGCGCGGATGAACCCCGCCGCCTTCTCGCCGATCACCATGCAGGGCGCGTTGGTATTGCCGCCGATCAGGCGCGGCATGATCGAGGCATCGGCGACCCGCAGCCCGTCGATCCCCCGCACGCGCAACCGGTCGTCGACCACGGCCATCTCGTCCTGGCCCATCCGGCAGGTGCCCACCGGATGATAGATGGTTTCCGCCGAGGCGCGAATGAAATCGACCAGCGCCGCGTCGTCCTGGCGCGCCGGCCCCGGATCGATCTCCCGCCCGCCGCTGAGGGCGGCGATCGCCGGGCTCGCCATGATCCGCCGGCCGAGCTTCAGCCCCGCGAGCAGCTCGCCGAGGTCGTCGGCATGGCTGAGATAGGCGGGATCGATCACCGGCTCGGCGTACGGGTCGGCGGAGCGCAGCGTGATGCTGCCGCGGCTCTTCGGCCGCAACTGGCAGCAATGCAGCGTCATCCCGTGGCCCCAGACCGGCTTGCGCCCGTGGTCGCGCAGGATCGTCGGCAGGAAGTGGAACTGGATTTCCGGCCGCCGCGATTCCGGCGTCAGCCGCGCGAACCCGCCCGCCTCCGCCGCGTTGGACTGGAACATCCCGGTCCCCTTGCGGCGATACTCGAAGAACGCCGCAACCGCGCGCGGCAGCGTGTTGCCCGCCACCCCCACCGAATTGCCGCTCCGGTCGGGCACGATCACCGACACGTCGAGATGGTCCTGCAGGTTGGCGCCGACGCCCGGAAGCTCATGCGCGAGTTCCACCCCGGCCCGCGCCAGCGCCGCCCGCGGCCCGATGCCCGAGAGCATGAGCAGTTGCGGCGAGTTGATCGCCCCGCCGCACAGGATCACCTCCCGCCGCGCCCCGATCCGCCGCATCGCCCCGCCGATCCGCACCTCGACGCCCACAGCCCGCGTCCCTTCGAGCAGCACCCGCGCGACATGCGCGCCGGTCTCGATCCGCAGGTTCGCCCGCTGGCGTATCCCGTCGAGGAACGCGCGGGAGGCGGAAAACCGCTTTCCATCCCTCTGCGTCACCTGATACGGGCCAACGCCCTCCTGCACCGCGCCGTTGAAATCCGCATTCGCCGGCAGCCCGGCCTCGACGCCGGCGCGGACGAACGCCGCCCCCAGCGGATTCGGATTGCGGAGATCGGCGACATTGAGTTCCCCCGCATCGCCGTGGAACGCATCCGCCCCGCGCTCGTTGCGCTCCATCGCCCGGAAGAGGGGAAACACGTCGTCCCACCCCCAGCCCGGCGCGCCGAGATCCCGCCACTCGTCGTAATCCTCGGGATGGCCGCGCATGTAGATCATCGCATTGATCGACGACGATCCGCCCAGCGTCTTGCCGCGTGGCCAGTAGAGCCGCCGGCCGTTCAGTTCCGCCTGCGGCGCGGTGTAGTAATACCAGTTATAGGTCCTGAACCGCAGCAGGCCGACAATGCCGAGCGGCGTGTCGATCATGCGCGACTTGTCCGGCTTCCCGGCTTCCAGCAGGCAGACGCGGACCTGCGGATCGGCACTCAGCCGGTTGGCGATCACCGCACCGGCCGAGCCGGCGCCTACCACCACGTAATCGAAACTCTCGCTGCTCACGCCTTGATGTCTCCTCCGTTGATTGCGCCCGCCGCCGGCGGCGGGAGCCGTTGCGGCCGGCGGCGGGGCGGGATGTTTGCCATCCTCTGTGCGGGCACGAAACGTGCGGGTGGTTCAGAAGCTCATGACCACGCCGGTCGAGAACACGTTGGCGCTCAGCGAATATGTGCCGTCCAGCGTGCCTGAATAGGTCGTCTGCGTCGTCCCGTTCGGTTGCAGGCCGACGCGGGTCTGGCTGATCGATCCGTTCTGGACGAAGATGTGCTGGTAGCCGGCCATCAGCGTCGCGTTCGGCAGCAGCCTGAAGCTCATGCCGGCGCTGAGCGAGGTGCGGTTCGCATCCGGCAGCAGATCCTGGCGGTATTTCGAAGTGACCGGGCTCTCGTCGTATCCGGCGCCGCCCATCAGCGTCAGCCGCCTCGTCGCCCGGTAATCGAAGCCGACGCCGACTGTCCAGCTGTTGCGGTAGTTGAACGGCGTATAGATCGCGCCATGGGTGAAATTCGCGGTCGACGGGTCGCTGATGATCAGCGACTGCTGCTGCGCCCAGTTGGTCCATTGGGCGCTGGCCATCACCGCGAGCCGCGGCGTCAGCCGCTGATAGACCCCGAAGGAGATCTGCTGCGGGAAGGTCCATTTGTCGGACGCGCTCGAGGCTGCGGGCGGCAGGCCGCCGAGCGAGGTCAGCAGCGAGTCCACCGCCGGCGGCACGATCGAGGGCAGCTGGATGCCGATCCGCTCGACGCCCTTCACGCTCTGGCTGATCCGCGAGCGGTAGTCGAGGCCGATCCGCGTGCCCGGCGCCGGGCGGTACATCACGCCGGCATTGTAGCCGAAGGCGTAGCTCTTGCCCGAGAACTGGCCGGCGGCGGGTTGCAGCACGCCGAGATTCTGGTCCAGGGCCAGGATGTTCTGGAAATAGTTGATCTCCGGACCGAAGCCGATCGAGAGGGTCCTGGTGATCGGAATCGCCAGCGACAGCCCGACCTGGATGGTGGTCAGCAGCGCCTCGGTGCCCTGATACTGGCCGACGAACCCGGGCCGATACTTGATCCGCCCGCCGATCGGCGTGGTGACCGAGAAGCCGAGCTTCATCCCGTGCGGCAGGCTGATGACGCCGAAACTCCCCGGCACCAGCGTGGATTCGACGAAGCCGGACGACGTGCCCTGGCCGAAATAGGGTTCATCGGTCCCGCTGAATTTCGATCTTATGTCGTAATAGTTGAAGGCGCCCTCGAACTGGTTGCCTTTCAGCATCACGAGTCCGGCAGGGTTGTAGAAGGCTGTCGAGGGCGTGGCGCTGACCGTCGCGCCGGCATAGGAGCGGGCGACCATTCCGGTGCTCTGATCGGCCAGGCCGAGCCCGGCCGCCTGCGCCAGACCGGGCACGGCGAGCGCAACGAGCAACGCGATCTGCGAGGAATTACGACAAATTAGAATTTTTCTTTCTTTCATTGACGATCTCCCAAAAAAGATATTTCCGTTTCATACCGTCAATTGACGTAATGGGCAACAACGAATCGTATGCTTGCCAGAACCGGCCGACCCATCGTGGTGCCAAGACATGCAAGGGCGGCAGAAAGTCACGCAACCGGTGCCCGAAAGTAAAACCGAAGAATTCCGCGTCGAACGGGCAGCAAAGGAAGGCGCAACTCGCCTCCCGCAAGATGAATGTTTCGAAACGGTTCGTAACATGACAGCGCCTCCCGCAGCCCTCCGGCGTCAGGCCTTGCCGGAGCGGCGGCTGGCTGTGCCGGCATCTGTCATGCGCCGGCAGATGCGCGGGCCGATCATGCTCGGCCACGCGCCGTGTTACGGAAACAGCGGTCCCTTGCGGCCTGCTCGCGCAAGGCCGGACGGGACTTCCGCGGGCCGGCTCAGTTCGCCGGCTTGGGCGGCTTGCCGGTCAGCGAGATGTCGTTCGTGACGGTGATCACCTTGCCGACCATCAGCTTCAATCCGTCGAGTCCCCAGTTGTAGCGGTCGAGTTTGCCGACCGAGTCGAATCCCACCAACTTGCCGTTAGCCATCCGCTCGGTGAGTTTCATGGCGAACGGATGGGTCTGCCCGTGCATGGTCAGCTTGCCGTCGAGTTCCGTGCCGTTCTTCGCGCAGTCGCCGATATAGCTCGTCTGCGGATACTGTTTCGGATCGAGGAATGCCTTCGACATGACCTGTCCCCGCACGATCGCGTTGGGCAGCGCGAGGCTGCTGGTCACGAACGTGACGTCGATGTGGCAGGTCTTCGCGGCGGGATCGAAGGTGAGCGTGCCGGAAAGCTGGCGATAGGTGCCGGTGATCGTGAACAGCACCGCGGTCGAGTGCGTCTGCGACAACATGTTGCCCGGCGTGAGTTGCAAGAGTTCGTTCCCCGCACGCGCCGTCCCGGCAGCTGCCATCATCCCGCCCAACGCGAGGGCAGCGCAAGCCGCGATCCGCTTCATGATTGTTTCCTCCATATATAACGATATGTGGCAAAACATGCCATATACGTAAAGGACAAACAACTCTTTTTAGATGGAATCCACATAAATTGAACAAATGTTAATAATCGTCATAACAATTCTCCGGAAAATACAATCGCTGACTGCACGTTATGCGGGTGCGCTAAAACCCTAGGTTGTCTTTTTGTTATGAAATGGCTGGTCGTGTCCAGGGGCAGTTCGGAGGTCCACGTGCGGCCGCCGTTACGGAGGGCGGCTTGTGATGCGCCGGCTGACGGCATGCCCACGATGACAGCCTAACCTGCTGAAATATAACGATATCAATTCGATATTTTTCACTTGGTCTGGAATATTATTTCTTTTTTGGAAAAAGTTATGAAAATTGAAACCAATCCGCGCAGATCGTGGTATGCTGTTTCATAAGGTGACAAAGTAGTTGTCGCCTGTGACATTCCGACTCCCCTGAGACGCGGGCTAACGGAATGGATTTTGAAAACGCGCGAGGAGTTTTTTTAACAATGAGCAAGTCTATACGGAAGGCGACGTCCAGGGCGCTGATGTGCACGGTCGGGCTCGGCTCCGCGCTGGCGCTGGCCGGCTGCGGTTCGAACGGCGGGTCGATGGCCAGCACGGGCGGCACCAGCGGCACCGGAGCCGGCGTTGTCAGCACGGCCAGCACGACCGCCGGAGCCGCCGCGGGCGCGCCGGTGAGCACGGCCGGCAACACGGTGGCCTCTGCGGGCACCCAGTTGTCGTCGCTCGGCACCAAGACCGGCGGCCCGGTCGGTTCGATCGTGAACGGTCTCGGTGGCACGGTGACCCAGACGGGCGACCTGCTGAGCAGCAACGGTTCGACCCTGAGCACCAGCGGCCTCACCGGCCTGCCCGTCGTCGGGCCGACGGTCACCGGCGTCGCCGACGCGGTCGATCCCGTCAGCAACGCCCTCGCCAATGTCAGTGTGTTGAACACCTCGACGGGTTCGCCCAGCGTGACGCCGCTGATCAGCGCCAACGTGCTGAGCACGACGCCGCAGGCGAATTCCCCGGTGCAGGTCGGCGTGCTGTCGAACGGGCAGGTGGTTCAGCTCAAGGCGGGCTCGCTCAACACGGCGACGCTGCCGGTGGCCTCGACGCTGCTGGCGACGGCGAACCAGAGCCTGGGCGGCGCCGCCGGCGGCGGGGTGGACACGCTGGCCAACGGCGCCGGCAACGTGCCCGTGCTGGGCGGGGCGGTGAAGGGCGCGCTGGTGACGGCGAGCAACGCGATCGGCGGCACGAGCACGCCGGGCGGCACGTCGCTTGGCCAGACGCTGACGAACCTGACGGGTTCGGCATCGGGTGCGCTCGGCACTGGCGCGGCGACGCTGACCGGCGCCACCGGCACGGCGATCGGCTCGCTGCCCTCGACCTCGCCGCTGGGCGGCGTGACCGGCACCGGCCTTGGCACGGTGACCGGCGTGGTCGGCCAGGTGATCAACACGGCGACCGGCGCCCTGCCCACCGGCGGCTCGACCACCAGCGCCACTGGCGCGCTCGCGCCGCTCACCGGCACGCTCGCCACGGCCACCAGCACCCTGCCCACGGGCGGTTCGACGACCGGCACGACCACCCTGTTGGCACCGGTGACCGGCGCGCTAACGGCGGTGACGGGCACGCTCTCCAGCGCCACGGGAACCACGGGCAGCACGAGCCCGCTTGCGCCCGTGACCGGCCTTCTGTCCGGTTTGACAAGCAAGCTGTAAGACCGCGTGAGGGGCGGCGCCGTCAGCGTCGCCGCCCCGGCCGGCTTCGTCATGCCGGCGCCATTCCTGAAGCCCGGCCTCTAGATCTCTCCGCGCCGGCGCATGCCTCTGCCGAGCGCGGCTGGTGGCGGCGATTCGCAGGTGATCCTCCGCGTCGTCGGCAGCGTGCCGGCCCGCAAATGTGCCGCGACCGGCACTGGCCCCGCAGCGCTCGTGGCAGTCCTCATAAATTGATCAAAATCCCAAAAACAGGATTAATTCGCCTAAACTATCCAAAAAATAACTTGCATCAGGGCAAAACTATCGTTTACGTCAACGTGCTCTCCAAAACATAAACAGGAGCGTCCAGCCCATGCAAGCCACAGCAAGATCGCTTTCGATCACCGCCATCGCCGTCGTCTTCACCGCCCTGATGACTCTGGGCGGGTGGCATTATTTCATTGCCGCGGCGATCATCACCGCCGTCTTCGTCGGTCTCGACCTCGTCGGCGGCATGGAACTTTCCGATCCGGTCTATCGCAACCCGACGCAGATGAACCTCCAGCTCTATCTCGTCCTGCCGCTGATGGTGGTCTACCTCGTCTTCTACGCCTGGTTCCTTGGCGGCTATCTCGGCGTTCGCGGCGACACGCTGGGGCTCGGCCACGCCTATGCGGCGCTGACCGGCGTCGACCTGCTCGCCGCCCGCGCGCATGTCACCCTGATCGAGCTCGTCGTCGGCGCCTATGCGCTCGGCACGATCTGGGCGGGATTCGGCACCGTGGTCGGCCACGAACTCACGCACCGCACATGGAGCCGGCCGGCCATGCTGGTCGGCCGCTGGCTGCTGGCGCTCACCTCGGATGCGAGCTTCTCGATCGAGCATGTCTACGGACACCACGCCAATCTCGGCACGCCGAAGGACCCGGCCACCGCCTATCGCGGCGAATCCGTCTATCACTTCATCGTCCGCTCCACCCTCGGGCAGATCGCCGGCGCCTGGCACATCGAGGCGGCGCGGCTGAAGCGGCTCGGCCGACCGGTCTGGAGCCCGCGCAACCGCATGTTCACCGGCTGGCTGATGACCCTCGCCTATGCCGGACTTTTCCTCCTCTTCGCCGGCTGGGTCGGCGTCGCCGTTTTCTTCGCGACATCGCTGTTCGGCAAAAGCTATCTCGAGGCGGTCAACTATATCGAGCATTACGGCATCGTCCGCGTGCCGGGCGCGCCGATCGAGCCGCGGCATTCGTGGAACTGCAACCACCGCGTCTCCTCGTGGCTGCTGTTCAACCTCACCCGCCACTCGCATCACCACGCCATGGGCGACAAGCCCTACTGGGAACTCCGCTCCTATCCCGACGCGCCGATGATGCCGTTCGGCTACCTGACGATGATCTATCTTGCGCTATTGCCCTCGGTCTTCCGGCGCATCGTCCATCCGCTGGTGCTCGACTGGGACCGCCGCTACGCGATCCCCGCCGAATTCCCGCTGATCGAGGCGGCGAATGCCCGCAGCGGCGTGCCCGAGTTTGCCGCCTCCCGCGCGCATCTCGCGACCCTTGCCGCGGCGGAGTGAGCGATGGGGCTTCTCGACCGTCTCTTCGGCGGCAGGCAGGGCGCGGCGAGCGTCCGCGTCCTGCCCGCGGATCTCAGCTTCGACGTGCCGCCGAAGCAGACCATCCTGCAGGCCGCGCTCGACCAGGGCATCGCCTATCCGCACAGCTGCCGCGTCGGCTCCTGCGGCACCTGCAAGACCCGGCTGGTCGAGGGCGAGGTGCGCGAACTCACCGACAAATCCTACCTCCTGACCGACGAGGAGATGCGCGCCGGCGTCATCCTCGCCTGCCAGTCGGTGCCGAAGGGCCCGGTCGTTCTCGAGAACGACCGGCTTTCCCTCGGCGGCCCCCGGCATGACGTGGTCGTTGCCCGCGCCACCATCGCAGCACTCGACCGCATGACGTCGGACATCATGCGCCTGTCGGTGACGCTCGATGCCCCGCTCGCCTACACCGCCGGCCAGTATGCCGAGCTGGCCCGGCCCGGCGACGAGGCGCGGCAGTTCTCCTTCATCGACCCGCCCTCCGGCCCGGAGGCGGCCACCGCCCGCTTCTTCATCCGCCACGTCCCCGGCGGCGCCTTCACCTCGTGGCTGTTCGAGACGGCGAAGCCGGGCGATACGCTCGACCTGCGCGGCCCGTTCGGCGATTTCTGGCTCCGCCCCGGCACGGCCCCCATCGTCGCCATCGCCGGCGGATCGGGGCTCGGCCCGATCAGGGCGGTGCTCGAACAGGCGCGGGCCGACCGCGTGCCGCGCGACGCGATCCTGATTTTCGGTGTCCGCACCAGGGCCGATCTCTACGCGCTCGACGAGATTTCGCTTCTCACCCGCAGCTGGATTTCCCGTTTCACTTTCGTGCCGGTGCTCTCGGCCGAGCCGGCCGGCTCGGACTGGTCCGGCGCGCGCGGCTTCGTGCACGAGCATCTCGCCGCGCTCGGCGCCGCACTTGCCGGCCATCAGGCCTATCTCTGCGGGCCGCCCGTGATGATCGACGCCGCTCTGCCGGTGCTGCGCGCGGCGGGCATCGCGGCGGCCGACATCCATTACGACGCCTTCACCGACCGCTCGACCGGCGCGATCGCCGCGGCCTGAGCGACGGAGACCCGGAAAAGGGAGATTGACGACATGGACTGGATCACTGCCCTCTGGTGGCTCGCCGGCATTGCCGGCGCCGGCGCCCTCATTGCCGCGCGGCGCCCCGCGCGGCTGTTTCTTGCCGGCCTCCTGGCTTGGCTGGTGATCGGCTGGCTGATCGGCGCCGCCGGCTGGATCGCGAGCGTCATCCTGCTGGCCGTCATCGGCGCGCCGGCGGCCCTGCTGTCGGCGACCGGCACCCGCGAGCGCCTGCTCAGCCGCCGCCTGCTGCCCGTCTTCCGCCGCATCATGCCGAAGATGAGCGAGACCGAGCGCAGCGCCATCGAGGCCGGCTCCGTCTGGTGGGATGCCGAGCTCTTCGCCGGCCGTCCCGACTGGTCGAAGCTGCTCGCCACCCCGAAGCCGGTGCTCAGCCCGGAGGAACAATCCTTCCTCGACAACGAGACCGAGCGCCTCTGCGACCTCGCCAATGACTGGGACAGCACTCAGATCTGGCAGGACATGCCGCCCGCCGCCTGGGACTATGCCAAGGAAGCCGGCTTCCTCGGCATGATCATCCCCCGATCGTATGGCGGCAAGGGCTTCTCGGCACTCGCGCATTCCGCGGTGGTCACCAAGCTCGCCACCCGCTGCTCGGCCGCGGCGGTCTCGGTCATGGTCCCCAACTCCCTCGGCCCGGCCGAACTTCTCCTCCATTACGGCACCGAGGAGCAGAAGAACCACTATCTCCCGCGCCTCGCCCGCGGCGAGGACGTGCCCTGCTTCGCCCTCACCAACCCCTATGCCGGCTCCGACGCCGCCTCGATCACCGACACGGGCATCGTCGTCCGCCGCATGTGGGAAGGCCGCGAGACCCTCGGCTTCCTGGTCTCCTGCGACAAGCGCTACATCACCCTCGCCCCGGTCGCGACCGTGGTCGGCCTCGCCTTCCGCGTCCGCGATCCCGAAGGCCTGCTCGGCGACAATCCCGAGCCCGGCATCACCTGCGCGCTGATCCCGCGCGCGCATCCCGGCCTCGAGATCGGCCGTCGCCACTGGCCGCTCAACGCCGTCTTCCAGAACGGCCCGATCCGCGCGCAGGACATGTTCGTCCCGATCGACATGGTCATCGGCGGCCAGGCCCAGGTCGGCAGGGGCTGGCGCATGCTGATGGAATGCCTCGCCGCCGGCCGCGCCATCTCGCTGCCCTCCTCGGCCACCGGCGCGGCCAAGATCGCCACCAACGGCACCAGCGCCTATGCCGCCATCCGCCGCCAGTTCAACATGCCGGTCGGCCGGTTCGAGGCGATCGAGGAGCCGATGGGCCGCATGGGCGGCCACCTCTACGCCATGGACGCCACCCGCAAGCTCTCCGCCGTCGCCATCGATATCGGCGAGAAGCCCTCGGTCATCTCCGCCATCGCCAAATACCACATGACCGAACGCGGCCGCATGGTGGTGGCCGATGCGATGGACATCGCCGGCGGCAAGGCCATCTGCATGGGCCCCGGCAACTTCCTCGCCCGCGCCTGGCAGCAGATCCCGATCGCGATCACGGTCGAGGGCGCGAACATCATGACCCGCAGCCTGATCATCTTCGGCCAGGGCGCGATCCGCTGCCATCCCTACATCCTCAGGCTGATGCACGCCGGCGCCGAGAGCGACGGCCGCAAGGCGCTGCGCGACTTCGACCGCGCCTTCTTCGGCTACATGGGCTTCGTCGCCAGCAACGCGCTGCGCGCCGGCCTCGCCGGTCTTGGCGTCCGCCGCCGCGCGCCGAAAGGTGCGGCGCCCGAACTCGCCCGCTACTACCGCGCGGCCGACCGTCTCTCCGTCGTCCTCGCCCTGTCGTCGGACATCGCGATGGCAACCCTCGGCGGCGCGCTCAAGCGCAAGGAAAGCGTCACCGCCCGCCTCGGCGACGTGCTGAGCCAGCTCTACATCCTCTCCGCCGTGCTCAAGCGCTACGAGGATGACGGCCGCCCCGGCGCCGACCTGCCGCTGGTCCACTGGGCCGCGCAGGACGCCCTGCACCGCGCCCACACCGCCCTGCGCGAGCTCTACGCGAACTACCCGATCCGCCCGGTCGGAATTGCGCTCCGCCTGCTCTGCTTCCCCTTCGGTGTGCCGGCCGCGGCACCCTCCGACCGCCTGCATGCCGAGATCTCCGCGCTCCTGCGCGAGATGGGGCCGACCCGCGCGCGTCTTTTCGAAGGTGCGTGGCAGCCGCGCCCGGACATCGAGCCGCTGCTCGGCGCCCTCGAACCCGCCGCGATGGCCTATCCGCGCATCGAGGCGATCGAGCGCCGCCTGAAGGACTCGATCCGCGCCGGCACCATCGGCCGCCTGCCGCAGGCCCTGCCGCTGCTCGTCGACTGGGCCGGCGAGGCGCGGCAGAAGGGCCTGATCGACGCGGAAGAGGCCGAACTGATCCGCACCTTCGCCGACAACGCGGCGAAGGTCATCGCGGTCGATGATTTCCCGCAGGATTTCGGCATGGCGGAAGCCCTGCAGACCCGCGCCGCCTACTGGGCCGAGCGCGATGGCGGCGAGGCGCCCGGCATCGCCCGGATCGGCAGGGGCGGCGCGAAGGCGCGGTCGTCGCGCGCACCGACGGCGGCCGAATGATGGCTGACCGCTACCTCGCCTTCGCCAACCGTCCGCTCGGCCGCTTCCTCACCGGCCGGCTGGGGCTGCCGCAGCCCCGTCCGCTGTTGCGCCACGTCGAGGGGCAGCCCGCGGTGATCGGCCCGGTCCTCGCCGGCGCCGCCCCCGGCGGCCGTCTCGCCGCGGCCGTGGTCGCGACCCTCGCCGGCACGCCGGCCGCGATGCTGTTCGAGGGCGATGCCGCCGACTGGCCGGGTCTCGCCGCCCGCCACGGCGTCATGGCGGCGCGCTTCCTGCCGGGGCAGAGCGGGCGCGCCGGATCGGCGGTGTTCGATGCGACCGGCATCGCCGATCCGGCCGGGCTCGACGCGCTCTACACCTTCTTTCACCGCGTGATCCGCGAGATCGCGCCGGACGGCCGCATCGTCGTCCTCGGCGCGCCGCCGGAAACCTGCGCCGACGCCGATGCAAGGGTCGCCCAGCGCGCCCTCGAAGGCTTCACCCGCTCGCTCGGCAAGGAGGCGCGGCGCAACATCGCGGTGCAGCTCGTCCGCGTCGCCGCCGATGCCGATGCCGCCGCGCTCGACAGCACGCTCCGCTTCTTCCTCTCCCGCCGCAGCGCCTATGTCTCGGGACAGGTCGTCCACGTCGCGGCGCCGGTCGTGGACCTGCCCGAATCCGCGCCGCGCGCCCATCGGGGCCGCCGCGTTCTCGTCACCGGCGCCGCCCGCGGCATCGGTGCCGCCATCGCCGAAGCCTTCGCCCGCGAAGGGGCGAAGGTCGTCGCCCTCGACGTGCCCCAGGCCGGGGCCGACCTGCTTTCCCTCGCCCAGCGCCTCGGCGGCAGCCGCCTCGCCCTCGACATCACCGATCCCGCTTCGGATGCCGCGATCCTCGAGGACGCCGCGACCCATGGCGGCTACGACGTCGTCGTCCATAATGCCGGCATCACCCGCGACCGCACCATCGCCCGCATGAGCCGCGCCGAATGGGACCAGGTCATGCAGGTCAACCTGCTGGCCCCGCTGCGCATCACCGAAGCCCTGCTCGGCGCCGGCGCGCTCGGGCCCAACGGCCGCATCGTCGGCGTCTCCTCGATCGCCGGGATCGCCGGCAATGTCGGCCAGACCAACTATGCCGCGACCAAGGCCGGCGTGATCGGCATGGTCGATGCGCTCGCCCCGCGCCTTGCCGCGCGCGGGGCCACGATCAACGCCGTCGCCCCCGGCTTCATCGAGACCCGGATGACCGCCGCCATCCCCTTCGCCATCCGCGAGGCCGGACGGCGGATGAACGCGATGGGGCAGGGCGGCCTGCCGGAAGATGTCGCCGAGACCATCCTCTGGCTCGCCGAGCCGCGCAGCGCCGGGGTCAACGGCAACATCGTCCGCGTCTGCGGCCAGAGCCTGCTGGGCGCCTGAGATGGAGGCCGTCCCGATCCCGGCCGGCAGCATCGCGCCCGCGCCGGACCCCGATCCCTGGCGCGCCGCGCCGCAGGAAACGCTGAAGGCCGTGCCCGCCGCCGGCGCCATCCGCCGCCGGGCCCTTGCCACGCTGCTCCGCCGCGGCGCCGCCGGCGCGCCCGATCCCGTGGTGCTCCGCCGCCGCGCCGTGATCGACGCCCGCCGCGCCCATGCCTACGCGGCGCTCTGCGGCTTCGGCGAGCGCTGTGGCATCCCGCCGACCTTTCCGCACCTCCTCGGCTTCCCGCTGCACATGGCGCTGCTGCTGCGCCCCGGTTTTCCTTTCCCGGTCATCGGCCTCGTGCATCTGGAAAACACCATCCGCCAGCACGTCCGCCTCGAGTCCGCAGACGCGCTGGAGATCGAGGCCCGCTTCGCCGGCTGGCTCGCCCACGACAAGGGGCAGGCCCTCGCGATCGACACCCGCGCGCTCCGTGCCGGCAGCCTCGTCTGGGAGAGCCGCAGCGTCTATCTCCGCCTCGGCGCGCGCGACATCCGGGGCCGCCCGCACCAGCCGGTGGCGACGCCGGATGTCCCGCTCTCCACGATGCTGCGGCTCGACCTGCCGGCCTCCCTCGGCCGGCGCTACGCCACGGTCTCGGGCGATGCCAACCCGATCCACACCTCGGCGGCGGCGGCGCGGCTGTTCGGCTTTCCCCGGCCGATCGCCCACGGCATGTGGAGCAAGGCCCGCGCCATCGCCGCCCTGCTGCCAAATGCCCCGGTCGAGACCCTCACCGCCGCGATCGCCTTCAAAACTCCCGCCTTCCTGCCCGGCGGCGCCTGCCTGATGGCCGGCCCGCCCGGCGGCACCCGCCTGATCGAACTGCGCGACCGGCGCGAGACGAAGCCGCATCTGCGCGGCACGCTCGCCTTCCGCGCCGCCGCCTGATGGAGACATCGATGCTCACCGCCCCCTCGCTCCGCCGCGTCGCGATCATCGGCGGCACGCGCATTCCCTTCGCCCGCGCCAACACCGCCTATGCCGAGGCCTCCAACCAGGACATGCTGACCGCCGCCCTGCAGGGCCTGGTCGACCGCTACCGCCTCGGCGGCGAACGGCTCGGCGAGGTCGTCGCCGGCGCCGTGCTCAAGCACAGCCGCGACTTCAACCTCACCCGCGAGGCGGTGCTCTCCACCACGCTCGGCCACGACACCCCAGCCTATGACATCCAGCAGGCCTGCGGCACCGGGCTCGAAGCGGCCCTGCTGGTCGCCAGCAAGATCGCCCTCGGCCAGATCGACGCCGGCATCGCCGGCGGGGTCGACACCACGTCCGACGCGCCGATCGCGCTCAACGAAAAGCTGCGCAAGCTGCTGCTCAAGGCCAATCGCGGCCGCACCACCGCCGAGAAGGCGAAAACCCTCGCCGGCATCCGCCCGTCCATGCTGCTCCGCCCGGCGCTGCCGCGCAACGCCGAGCCGCGCACCGGCCTGTCGATGGGCGAGCATTGCGAGCAGATGGCGAAACGCTGGCGCATCCCCCGCTCCGCCCAGGACGAGCTCACCGTCGCCAGCCATCGTAACCTCGCCGCCGCCTACGGGCGCGGCTTCTTCAACGACCTCATCGTGCCGTTTCGCGGCCTGACGAAGGACGGCAATCTCCGCCCCGACATCGACCCGGCGAAGCTCGCGGCGATGCCGCCGGTGTTCGACCGCAAGGGCGGCACCATGACCGCCGCCAACTCCACCCCGCTGACCGACGGCGCCGCCGTCGTCCTGCTCGCCTCCGAGGAGTGGGCGCGCGCGCGGAACCTGCCGATCCTCGCCTATCTGCGCGCCGGCGAGGCGGCGGCCGTCGATTTCGTCGATGGCGAGGAAGGCCTGCTGATGGCGCCCGCCTATGCCGTGCCGCGCCTGCTCGGCAAGCTCGGCCTCGCCCTGCAGGATTTCGATTTCTACGAAATCCACGAGGCTTTCGCCGCCCAGGTGCTCTCGACCCTGGCCGCCTGGGAGAGCCCCGATTACGCGCGCGACCGCCTCGGGCTCGACGCCCCGCCAGGCGCCATCGACCGCGCGCGGCTCAACGTCAACGGCAGCTCGCTCGCCACCGGCCATCCCTTCGCCGCGACCGGCGGGCGGATTCTGGCGACGCTGGCGAAGATGCTGGCCGAAAAGGGCGCCGGGCGCGGCCTGATCTCGATCTGTGCCGCGGGCGGGCAGGGTGTCGTCGCAGTGGTGGAGCGCTGAGGGAAAGTGATATGACCGATACGATGCAGGACAATGTCGAAACCGACGGAATCTGGTTCGCCTCCTACCGCAAAGGGGTGCCGCACGACATTGGCGACGAGCTCGCGCGCACGCCGTCGCTCAACCACATGCTCGAAACCTGGGCGCGGACCTATGCCACGCGCGAGGCCTTCGTCAGCATCGGCACGCCGATGACCTACGCCGAAACCCACGCCCGCGCCCGCGCCTTCGCCGGCTTCCTGCAGGCGCGCGGAATCGCGAAGGGCGACCGCGTCGCGTATCTGCTCAACCCGGTAGGGGGGCGATGGGCAGTGATGCTCCGGTGACGGCGTTTTTGATAGCGGTGTAGGCATCAAGGCCGTGCCGCGCGGCGGTCCCGACGACGGATCGGACGTTGGCGAAGAAATCGGCGCCCCAGTTGGATCGGAACCCTCCGGTGACCTTGCGATATGTCGCGGTAGGCCGGAGTTCGCGCTCGGAGCCGTTGTTGTCCGCGGCGATATCCGGGTGGTCGAGGAAGGTGAAGAGATGATCACGAACCTTGCCGTATCGTCGGCGCAATCGTCTGCCGTGGTGGTTGATCGGGGCGAGCGCCATGACGGCGTCGAGATCATGGTCGAGGCGCCGCCGCCAGGCGCGTCTTGTAGCGTCCGCGAGCGTGCGATGGCGCCGCGCCAGCACGACGGCGCGGAGCAGCAGGGCCTTCATTCTGGGTGCGAAGATCGTATCACCCGCCTCGATCGCGAATTTGCAGTCCCGGAGTTGGTGGGCGAGGCAAATCTGCCAGTCATCGGCATGACCGCGCTGGGCGCCATAGAGATCGGAGATCCAGATAGCGGGGCGATGGCCGTCCATTACCTCCGCGACGACGTTGGCGCCCCGGCTTGGCCGGATCACATGGATGACGACTTCGTCGTTCTGAAATACCCAGTTCCAGTGGTCCG
>NZ_JFHO01000075.1:0-15643 GCF_000724705.2 Acidiphilium sp. JA12-A1 | reverse complement strand
GCCTGCATCTCCTCGGCCCGCAATTCCGGCACGTCGATGGCAAGCGCCCGGTCCAGCGCCGCCGCCACGTCGCGCAGGCAGGCGATCTGCCGGGGCCGCGGCAGCGCCGGCCCGGCGCCGCGCTCGACCAGCGCCTCCACCCGCGCGCGCAACGCGGCCAGCAGATCCGCCAGCCCCGCGCCTGTCCGGGCACTCACCGCCAGCATCGCCGCCGGTACCGCGCCGCCCAGATCCGCCTTGGTGGCGATCCGCAGCGCGGGCACATCCGCAGGCGCGTCGGGAACTACGAAATCGGGCGCAGCACCGCAAAGGATCAAAAGATCAGCCCGGCGCGCATGGGCCTCGGCCCGGCGCACGCCCTCCGCCTCGATCGCATCATCCGACCGCCGCAGCCCCGCCGTGTCCACCAGCCGGACCGGAACCCCACCCAAATCGAGCCGCACGCCGATCGCATCGCGCGTCGTCCCCGGAATGTCGGAGACGATCGCAACCTCCTCGCCGGCAAGCGCGTTGACCAGGGTGGACTTGCCGGCATTCGGCGCGCCGAGCACGACGATCTCCACCCCCTCGCGCAGCCGCTCGGCCGCAAGCCCGGCGCCGATGGCGGCAACGATTTCGTCGCGCAGCCGCGCCATCGAAGCCAGCATCGCGGCTTCCACCTCCGCCGGCAGGTCTTCATCCGCGAAGTCGATCAGCGCCGCGAGCTGCGCCATCAGCCCGATCAGCGCCTCCCGCCAGGCGGCGACCGCCCGACTCATCGCCCCGCCCGCGAGGTCGAGCGCGAGTTGCCGTTGCGCCTCGGTCTCGGCGTCGATCAGGTCGGCGATGCCCTCGGCCTCCAGCAGGTCGAGCCGGCTGTTGAGAAAGGCGCGGCGGGAGAACTCGCCCGGTTCCGCCGGCCGCGCGCCGAGATCGAGCAGGGCGGCGGTGATCGCCGCGCGCACCGCCCGGCCGCCATGCAGGTGGAACTCGGCATAATCCTCGCCGGTCACGCTGGCCGGGCCGGGAAACCACAACAGCAGCCCGCGGTCGATGATTCCGCGCCGCCCATCGCGAAAACTGCGCAGGCTGGCGCGGCGTGGCGCCGGCAGGCTGCCGGCCAGCACCCCGATCACCCGCGCCACCCCCGCCCCGCTGAGGCGGAGGAGCGAAATGGCGCCGCCGACGCCGCTCGCCGGCGCGAAGATCACGTCGGACGGAGCGAGACTCATTTCGCCGGCGCGACCTCGCCCGGCAGCATCAGCTCGGCGACCGGGCGGCCGCCCTGCAAATCCTCGGTCAGGATCCGGTCCACCGCGTCGCGGTCCGGCACGCGATACCAGCGCCCCGCCGGGTAGATCACCACGGTCGGCCCGTGCTCGCAGCGGTCGAGACAGCCGGCGGCGTTGATGCGCACGCCCTGCAGGCCGAGTTCCTTCGCGCGGGCCTTCATGTAGTCGCGCAGTTTCTCCGATCCCTTGCCGCCGCAGGAGCCGCGCGGATGTCCCTCCGGGCGGTGATTGCCGCAGACGAAGACGTGATGGGCGAAATACGGAGGCTGCGCCGGAACATCATTCATGTCGTTCAGCTTTCATATCAATCTCGGGAAGAGCCCTCGCGTTCGGGCGCCGGACTGCTATCTACCGGAGCAGAAACGCTTCAGAAAGTCCGCAGCTCCATGTCCAGCACGCTCGACCGCAACACCCTCGCCGACGCCACCTCGCCCTATCTGCTCCAGCACGCCGACAATCCGGTCCACTGGCAGATGTGGTCGGACGCGACGCTGGCGGCAGCACGGGCGGCGAACAGGCTGATCCTGCTCTCGATCGGCTATGCCGCCTGCCACTGGTGCCACGTGATGGCGCATGAGAGCTTCGAGGACCCGGCGACGGCGGCGCTGATGAACCGGCTCTACGTCAACATCAAGGTCGATCGCGAGGAACGGCCGGACATCGACGGCATCTACATGACCGCGGTGCAGGCGATGGGCGAGCAGGGCGGCTGGCCGCTCACCGTGATCATGACGCCGGATGGCGCGCCGATCTTCGGCGGCACCTATTTCCCGCCCGAGCCGCGCTGGGGCCGGCCCTCGTTCCGGCAGGTGCTGGAAATGGTCGCCGATGCCTGGAAAAAGGACGGCGAGAAATTCGCCCGCAGCGGCGCCTCGCTGCTCAGGCGCATCGCCGCCCATGCCGAGCTGAAGTCCGGCGCGCCGATCGCCCCCGGCGACCTCGCGGCGGTCACCGAGCGGTTCCTCGGCATGATGGACTGGGAGGAAGGCGGGCTGCGCGGCGCGCCGAAATTCCCCAACGCGCCGATCTTCCGCTTCCTCTGGGGCGAATATGCCCGCACCGGCCGGCACGAGGCGGGCGCGGTCGTCGCGCTGATGCTCGCGCGCATGGCCCAGGGCGGCATCTGCGACCATCTCGGCGGCGGCTTCGCCCGCTACGCCACCGATGAAAGCTGGCTGGTGCCGCATTTCGAGAAGATGCTCTACGACAACGCGCAGCTGCTCGACCTGCTCGCCCTCGCCCATGCCGCCGAGCCGGACCTGCTGCTCGCCGCCCGCGCCGCCGAACTGGTCGAGTGGCTGCGGCGGGACATGCGGGCGCGGCACGACCCCGCGCCGGACGGGACGCTCGCCTTCGCCGCCTCGGAAGACGCCGATTCCGAGGGCGAGGAAGGTAAGTTCTATGTCTGGACGCGCGACGAGATCGCATCCGTGCTCGGGGCGGACATGGCGCTGTTCGAGGATCACTACCCCTGCCCCGCCGCCGGCAACTGGGAGGGCAAGCTGATCCTCACCCGTGCCACGCACCCCGAACACCCCGAGACAGAGGCGCGCCTCGCCGCCCTGCGCGCCCGCCTGTTCGCCGCCCGCGAAGGCAGGGTCCGCCCCGGCTGGGACGACAAGATCCTGGCCGACTGGAACGGCCTCGCCATCGCCGCCCTCGCGCGGGCGAGCGCGGTCTTCGCCCGGCCGGACTGGCTCGATCTCGCCATCGCGGCGCACGGTGCCGTCACCGCCCTGCTCGGCCGCGAGGACGGGCGGTTCGACCATGCGATCCGCCGGGGCAGGATCTCGGCCTCCGGCCTGCTCGACGACCAGGCGGCGATGCTGCGCGCCACCCTGGCCCTCTACCAGGCGACCGGGCGCGCCGCCTATCTCGACCAGGCGGAGCTTATCGCCGGGGCAACGCTGGCCGCCTTCGGCGACGGCCAGGGTGGGCTTCATCTCACCGCCGCGGACGCGGCCGACCTGCCCGGCGGCATCCGCCCCCGCGCCTCGTTCGACAACGCGACCCCCTCCGGCGCCGGCCTGTTCGCCGAGGGGCTGGCGATCCTGCATCACCTGACCGGCAGCGCCGCGCATCGCGATGCGGCGGCAGCGCTGATCGGCGCGCATACCGGCGAGCGGCGCGCCCTTTCCGCCTTCCCCACCCTGCTCGGCGCGGCGGCGCTGCTGGAGGAGGGGGCGAGCGTCGTCATCGTCGGCGATGCGGCCGATCCGCGCTTCGCCGCACTGCACCGCGCCGCCCTCGCCCATTTCGACCCGGCGGTGGTGGTGCTGCCGGTGGGCGATGCCACGTCGCTGCCGGAAGGCCATCCGGCGCATGGCAAGAGTGCCGCCGAACCCGCCGCCTTCGTCTGCCGCGCCCAGGTCTGCTCGCTGCCGGT
The DNA here is from genome assembly GCF_000724705.2 of Acidiphilium sp. JA12-A1. NCBI lineage: Bacteria > Pseudomonadati > Pseudomonadota > Alphaproteobacteria > Acetobacterales > Acidocellaceae > Acidiphilium > Acidiphilium sp. JA12-A1. The sequence continues at coordinate 11,986 of NZ_JFHO01000075.1, read as the reverse complement.
GAGCGATCCGGCGCTGCTGCGCGGCCAGATTTCCCAACGCGCCGGCGTGGCGTAAACCCGACCACAGGCTGACCCAGAGGCTGACAAGGACAGATCATGGCTGCGATAGACGAAACTGCGGTGCGCGCGCGCATCGGCGCCTTCCGGACGGCGGAGGGCGCGGGCATTCCCGCCGGCATGGTGGACAGCGTCGCCACCCGCGAGGGGCTGGTGCAGGTGGCGCTGATGGTGGCGAAGGCGGATGCCGCGCGGCAGGAGCCGATGCGCCGGGCGCTGGAGGCCGATCTCGCCGCGATGCCGGGCGTGCGCAACGCGACGGTGATGTTCACCGCCCCGCGCGCCGCCGCCCCGCAGCCACAGGCGCAGGCGCAGGCGCAGGAGCCGGGCACGCTGCTCGGCCAGGTGGGCTCGATCGTCGCGGTCGCCTCGGGCAAGGGCGGGGTCGGGAAATCGACCGTCGCCGTCAATCTAGCTGTTGCGCTGGCGCGGCAGGGCAAGCGCGTCGGCCTGCTCGATGCCGACATCTACGGCCCCTCGCTGCCGCGCATGCTCGGCACGAAGGGCAAGCCCGAGATGGCGGGCAACAAGCTCGTGCCCATCGAGGCCTGGGGGCTGAAGGCGATCTCGATCGGTCATGTCGTCGAGGAGGAAACCGCGATGGTCTGGCGCGGGCCGATGGTGCTCAACGCGCTGACCCAGCTGATGACGCAGGTCGCCTGGCCCGAGCTGGATGTCATGGTGCTCGACCTGCCGCCCGGCACCGGCGACGTGCAGCTCACCCTCGCCCAGCGGCTGAAACTCGCCGGCGCGGTGATCGTCTCCACCCCGCAGGACATCTCGCTGCTCGATGCGCGGCGCGGCATTTCGATGTTCCGCCAGGTGCGGGTGCCGATCCTCGGCGTGGTCGAGAACATGAGCTTCTTCTGCTGCCCGAATTGCGGCACGCGGACCGATATTTTCGGCCATGGCGGCGCCGAGGCCGAGGCGGGGCGGCTCGGCGTGCCCTTCCTCGGCGCGGTGCCGCTGCTGGCACCGATCCGCGAGACCTCGGATGCCGGCACGCCGATCGCCGCCAGCGCGCCGGAGAGCGAGGCCGGGCGCGCCTTCGCCGCGGTGGCCACGGCGGTGGCGGCGGGGCTCGACGGCGCCGGCCCGGCGCGCGGGCCGCGCATCGTCATCGAATGAGACGATGGCCCAGGTCGGCTTCTACCACCTGACGCGTACCGGGCTGGAGGCCGCCCTGCCCGCCCTGCTCGCCCGCACCCTCGCCGCCGGCGCGCGGGCGGTGGTGCGCGGCACCGATCCCGCCCGGATCGAGGCGCTGGACGCCGCCCTCTGGCTCGCGCCGGGGGTGGACTGGCTGCCGCACGGCACCGCCGCGATGGGTCATGGCCCCGACCAGCCGGTCTGGCTCACCACCGGCGACGACGTGCCGAACGACGCGCGGTTCCTGTTCCTGGTGGATGGCGCGACGGCGGATCTCGCCCGCTTCGAGCGGGTGTTCGACCTGTTCGACGGCAACGACCCCGACGCGGTGGCCGCCGCGCGCGCCCGCTGGAAGGCCGCGCGCGCCGCCGGACATGCGCTGACCTACTGGCAGCAGGGCGAGACCGGCTGGATCAGGCAGGCGGAAGTCGCGCCGGAAACCTCGCGTTAAGGCTTTCATGCGAATCTCGCGGCGAAAGACCAAGAGGGTCCGCCGCCGATGGATTCACACGCCAGAGACATGTTCGACGAAGGCAACGCCGCCTTCAACGCCGGCCGGTACGACGATGCGGCGGCGGCCTTCGCGTCCTGCCTCGCGCGCGAGCCGGACCGGGTGGAGGCGCTGTACAATCGCGGCAACGCGTTGCAGAAGGCTGGCCGGCTGATCGAGTCGGTGGAGAGCTATCTGACCTGCGTGCGCATGGCCCCCGATTTCGCCCCCGTCTATTGCGCCCTGGCGGAAGCCCTGCGCGGCCTCCACATGTTCGACGACGCCAAGGCCATGGCGCAGGAGGCCGCAGCGCGGATGCCCCGCGATGTCGACACGCTGATCTGCCTCGCCGGCAAGCATTTCGATCTCGGCGAATTCCCCGAGGCGGCGCGGTTCTATGGCGAGGCGCTGGCGCTCGATCCCCTGCATGCGGGCGTGCTCAACAATCTGGCGAACGCGCTGCACTGCCTCGGCCAGGTCGACGCCGCGCTGGTGATGCACGAGCGCTGCTACCGGCTGGAGCCCGACAACCCGACCTGGCGCTACAACCGCGCGCTCGCGATGCTGGCGGCGGGCGATTTCAAACGCGGCTGGGCCGAGCATGAATGGCGCCGGCGCGAGCCGGTGGCCCCGCAGGCCGGGCCGCTCTGGCGCGGCGAGGATCCCGCCGGCCGCCGCATCCTGCTGGTGGCCGAACAAGGGCTGGGCGACACGCTGCAATTCGTCCGCTACGCGCCGCTGGTCGCCGCGCGGGGCGCCACGGTCGTGCTCGAAGCCCAGCCGGGGCTGGAGCGGCTGCTGCGCTCGGTGCCCGGCGTTGCCGAGGTGGTTCCGCGCGGCGCCAGCGCGCCCACCGACATGCACTGCCTGCTGATGAGCCTGCCCTGGCTGTTCGGCACCACGGTACAGACCATCCCGGCGACCTTGCCCTATCTCGCCCCGCCGGACGCGCTGCGGACCGCCTGGGCGACACGGGTCGGCGACGAGCCGCGCCTGCGCGTCGGGCTGGTCTGGGCTGGCGGAGCACGCCCCGACGATATCGACTGCGAGGTCATCGACCGCAGGCGCTCGATCGGCAATCCCGCCCTGCTGTCGCGCCTCGCCGAGGTGCCGGGTGTGCGGTTCTACAACCTGCAAAAGGACCGCGCCGGGTTGCCCGCGGAGCTCGATGCGGTCGACCTGATGGGTGGGGTCGCGGATTTCGCGGATACCGCGGCGCTGGTCGCGCAGCTCGACCTCGTGATCGCGGTCGATACCTCCGTGGCCCATCTTGCCGGCGCGATGGGCAAGCCGGTCTGGATGCTGTCCCGCCGGGACGGCTGCTGGCGCTGGATGCAGGATCGCGAGGATACCCCCTGGTACCCGACGATGCGGATCTATCGCCAGCGCACGCAGGGCGACTGGACCGAGGTGCTCGGCCGGGTGGCGACGGATCTGCGGGCCCTCGCGGCTGCGCACCAGCCGCGCCGCGTCGCGACACCGACCGCCCCCACAAAGCCGGCCGCTGCCCCCGCAGCGCCGCGCACGGCCAAGATAACCGGCGCCGGCAACGGGCCGATCCTGCGGGGGCCCGCACGAATTCCGGCCTGATTGACCGTCAGGCGGCGCTGCCGGCGGCCCAGCCGCTCGCCCAGGCCCACTGGAAATTGTAACCGCCGAGCCAGCCGGTGACATCCACCGCCTCGCCGACCACGAAAAGGCCGGGCACGCCCGCCGCCGCCAGGGTCCGCTGCGACAGGCCGGCCGTGTCCACCCCGCCGGCGGTGACCTCGGCCTTCACATAGCCTTCCGTTCCCGCGGGAACGATCCGCCAGGACTTGAGCCGGGCGCCGAGGTCGAGCAGCGCGCGGTCGGCGATGGCCGCGACCGGGCCGGGAGGCAACGCGGCGGGCATGAACGCATCCGCCATGCGCTGCGGCATCACCCCGCCGAGCAGCGTGCGCAGCGCGGATTTCGGCGCCTCGCGCTTGCGGCGGAGCAGAAAATCCGGGCCTTCGTCGGGCAGCAGATCGATCCCCACCGTCATCCCCTCGCGCCAGGCGGTCGAGACCTGCAGGATCGCGGGGCCGGACAGGCCGCGATGGGTGAACAGCATCGCCTCGCGGAAGCGGGCACGGCCGCAGGCGGCGACGACCGGTTGCGACACGCCGGCCAGCGGGGTGGCGCGGGCGCGTTCCTCCCCCTCCAGCACGAAGGGCACCAGCGCCGGGCGCGGGGGGACGATGCGAAGGCCGAAGCGGGCGGCGAGGTCGTGGGCGAAGCCGGTCGCGCCGAGTTTCGGGATCGACAGGCCGCCGGTCGCGAGGATCAGCGATCCGGCGGCGAACGGGCCGGCCGAGGTGTCGAGGCGGAAGTCGGGCCCGCCGCCGACCTCGGTGATGGTGCAGAGCGTGCGGATTTCCACGCCGGCGGCGGCGCATTCGGCGAGCAGCATGGCGACGATGGCGCGGGCCGGCCCATCGCAGAACAGCTGGCCGAGCGTCTTCTCGTGCCAGGCGATGCGGTGCGCCTCGACCATGGCGAGAAAGTCGCGCGGCGAAAACCCGGCGAGCGCCGAGGCGCAGAACCGCCGGTTCTCCGAGAAGAAGCGGTCCGGCGCGGTATGGATGTTCGTGAAGTTGCAGCGCCCGCCGCCCGAAATCAGGATCTTGCGGCCCGCTTCCGGCGCATGGTCGAGCACCAGCACGCGGCGGCCGCGCCGCCCGGCGGCGATGGCGGCCATCAGCCCGGCGGCCCCGGCGCCCAGAATGATCACGTCGAACTGCCGCATTCCCGCTCCCAGGGCACCAACCGAAGCGCCCGCCTTAAAGCAGGATGGCGAAAGAACAAAAATTTGAAACGCTTAATTTGCCGGAGGAAAAATTAAGCGTTACTTTCATCGGATGATGAACATCACGCTTCGGCAGATGCGCGCCGTCGCCGCACTCGGCCGCCACGGTTCGGTGACGCGGGCGGCGGGCGACCTGCATGTGTCCCCGCCGGCGGTAACGCTGCAGATCAAGGCGATCGAGGACCAGCTCGGCGTGCCTCTGGTCGAGCGCTCGACCGGCGGCATGGCGCTGACCGCGGCGGGGCGGATCGTCGCCGAGTCGGCCGCGCGGATCGAGGCGGTGCTGCGCGAGACCGAGGCCGGCATCGCGGCGTTGAGCGGGGCGGAGCGCGGGGCCGTGCATGTCGGCATCATCAGCACGGCGAAATACTACGCGCCGCGCGCCCTCGCCGCCTTCGCCGCCGCGCATCCGGGGATCGAGCTCAAGCTGACGGTCGGCAACCGCGACGAGATCATCGCCGGCCTCGCGCAGCATGACGTCGATCTCGCGATCATGGGCCGGCCGCCGACCGACATGAAGGTGATCGCCGACCTGATCGGCGACCATCCGCACGTGGTGATCGCCCCACCGGGCCACCGCCTCGCGGGGCGGCGCGACATTCCGCCGGCGGAACTGAACGACGAGGTGCTGCTGGTGCGCGAGGCCGGCAGCGGCACGCGCCGGCTGATGGAGGATTACGCCGCCGCCGCCGGCATTTCGCCGCGCATCGGCATGCAGATCGGCAGCAACGAGACGATCAAGCAGGCCGTCATGGCCGGACTTGGCATCGCGTTCCTCTCGGCGCACACCGTCGACGCCGAGCTGCGCGACGGCCGGCTGGCGCGGCTCGACATCCGGGGCACGCCGGTGGTGCGGCAGTGGTATGCGGTGCATCTCGCGGAACGGACGACGATGCCCGCCTCGGCCACGCTGCTCGGCTTCCTGCGGGAGAACGGCGCCGCGTTCATGCCCGGCACCGGGGCGGCCGCAAACAGCGGGTGAGCGGACGCAATTGATGCCGGCCCGAACTTCGGTCATGGTCCGCGCCGCATGAACACGGTTCCCTATTTCGCCCATCCGGGCATTGCGACACTCGCCCTGCCGCGCCATCTCGCGCTGTTCGCCGGCCTCGCGCTGTTTTCAGGCTTCGTCGTGCGGCTGATGATCGCCATCGGCGTTCCCGACCGGCCGGACGCCCGCAAGGCGCACACCAGGGTGATGCCGAAATCCGGCGGCGTCGGCATCGTCGGCGCCTTCATGCTCGGCATCCTGCTGCTGTACCGCTACGGCCATGTCTCGCGCCTCGCGGCTCCGGTGTTTCTCGGGGTGATCGCGGCGGCCGCGCTCATCGCGGCCGTTTCGCTGCTCGACGACCTGAAGGATTTTCCCTTCGCGGTGAAGCTGGGGGCGCAGTGCGTCGCCGCCGTGGTCGCGGTGGGATCGGGGATTTCGGCGGTGCGGTTCGACCTGCCGCTGATCGGTGGGGTGGCGCTTGGCGCGGCGGGGCCGGTGCTCTCGGTCGGCTGGATCCTGTTCGTCACCAATGCGATGAACTTCATCGACGGGCTGGACGGTCTCGCGGCCGGCACGACGCTGGTCACCTGCCTGTTCCTCGCCGGCATCGCCGGGCTGCATGGCGGCTTCTTCGTCTACACCACGGCCCTGCTGCTGGCCGGCGGCGTGGCCGGGTTCCTGCCGTTCAACTGGCCGCGCGCGCGGATTTTCATGGGCGATGTCGGCAGCCAGTTCTGCGGTTTCATGCTGGCGGTGCTGGGGCTCGCGGCGACGCATTACCAGCACGTCCCGCTCTCGTTCCTCGTGGTGCCGCTGCTGCTCTCGGGCGTGCTGCTGGATGTGAGCTTCACCCTCGCGCGGCGGGCCCTGGCCGGCAGGAACCTCGCGCGGGCGCATCGCGGGCATCTGTATCAGGTCGCCCACCGCGCCGGGGTCGATCCGCGGATCGTCGCGGTGGTCTACTGGGGGTTCGCGGCGTTCGGCGGCGTTGTGGTGATCGGGTTCCTCAACGCGGCGACGGCGTGGAAGCCGCTGGTGGTCTTCGCGCCGCTGCTCCCCTTCGCGCTCTGGGCCGGCTTCGTCATCCGCAGGGCGCGCGCGGTGAACCTCGGCGACTGGGGATAGGCGAAGGCGCGATCAGCCGGAGCTGCCGAGCTGCGTCACCAGGATGCCGGCCACGATCAGCAGCGCGCCGAGCCAGAAGATCGGGCGGATCGCATCGCCATAGACGGCGCGCGACGCCAGCGGAACCAGGACGACGCCCAGCGCGACATAGGGATAGGCCCGGCTGAGCGGCACGCGCGAGAGGATCCAGATCCAGATCAGCGTCGCGATGCCGTAAAGCGCGAGCGCCGCGTAGAGCGCCGGCGCGCGCAGCAGCACGGGCACGCCGCTGGCCAGGGAATGACCGCGCAGGTCCAGCCCCACCTTGCGGAACAGGAGCTGGCCGCTCGCCATCAGCAGCGTGAACAGCAGCAGAATCAGGTTATCGATCACCTTCGTCCTCGCCTGCGGACAGAAACGGGTGGAGCGCGCGCCGCGGCACCGACAGAATGTCGTAATTGATGAAGGACAGGATCATCTGCAGTCCGGCGATGATGGGCAGCGCGCTCAGCATGACCGTGCCCGAACTGGTGATGATGCCGCGGGAGGCGTTGATGGCCCAGTTCCACGCGCCGAAGATCACGCCGAACACCAGGATCAGCGCACCGAATGCCAGTTCGAGCGTGGCGATCGAGAAGTCGCGCAGGACGTAGTTGTAGACGATCCGCTTGGCGAAGTTGCGCGCATGCCCGGCAAGGAAGGCGGGAATCACGCGGAATATCCGCAGATGGCTGCGCTCCTCGCCATAAACCGCCGTCATCGGGATATCGATCACCGCCGCCCTGATCGTGCCGAGCCGGAACAGCAGGTCGGATTCGAAGAAATAGCGCGGGGCGATGCGCTCCAGCGGAAGCTGCGCCAGCGTTCGCGCATGGACCGCGGTGTAGCCGTTGGTCGGGTCGAAGATGTTCCAGTAGCCGGACGAGAGCTTGGTCATGAACGACAGCACCGCATTGCCGGCGAGCCGCACCGCCGGCATCGACCGCACGTCCTCGGGATTGAAGAAGCGGTTGCCCTTCGCGTAGTCGGCGGTTCCATCGAGGATCGGCCGCACGAAGCGGGGCAGCAGGCGCGGGTCCATCTGGCCGTCGCCGTCGATCTTCACGAGAATGTCGCAGCCATCCGCCATGGCCTGACGGTAGCCGGTGATGGTCGCGAGGCCGACCCCGCCATTATCCTGGCGGCGGATGACCCTCACCCGCGCATCGGCGCAATGCGCCTGCACGAAATCCCCCGACCGGTCGGGGCAGCGGTCGTCGACGACATAGATCGCCGCAACCTCGGGGCCGATCCGCGCCAGCACGTCGAGGATATGCGCGGTCACGCGATAGCTCGGAATGACAACGGCGATCCGCGCCACCCGCGGCGGCGGCGGGCCCGGTGAGCGCGACCGGAGCGGCTCCTGCGGCCGGTTGTCCATCATGCCGGATCTCGTGGAGTGTGGGCCACGGGATGCCGCCTACCAGAACCTGTGCCGGATCACCGCCGGCAGCACGGCGATGTCGACGGCCGACAGGATCAGGACCGGGGCGACCAGGACGAACCCGAGCACGGCCGAGAGCGGCGCCGGCAGGGCGGATGCCCGCCATCGCGGCGACGGGCGCGGAACCAGCAGCGGAACGAAGGGAACCAGCGGCAGGAAATACCGCCCCTGGACGCCCATGAGCATCGTCGCGCCGACCGGCGTCCATGACACATACAGCGACAGGCAGACCGCGATCACGCTGGCCAGCACGAGCGACAGGGTGAAGCCGCCATCGGGCAGCGTCCAGCGCCGCGCCCCGCGGCGCTGCATGAGCGGCACGGCGCAGCAGGCCAGCAGCAGGGCGACCAGCCAGGCCTCGCGCAGCCAGGATGGAATCGGAACGTTCAGCCAGCCGAGATCACCGATGAACTCGGCCACCAGCACATTGAAATAGGTCTCGACATAGCGGACCGGTATCGCCACGATCTGCGCCGGGTGGGCGAGCAGGACATGCAGGTTCGCCATCACGTCGATGCTGTCGAACATCTGGCCGGGACGGCCGGGCCAGAGCGGTCCGGCCGGGTAGGGCGTGACGTCGCGCGGCACGAAGCTCGTCCGCATCATCACGGCAAGCCAGATCGTGGCGGGAATCCCGCACAGCCCGGCCGCGACGAGCCGCCGCCACAGGCCGCGCTCCATCACCGGCATCGCGGCGCAGAACACCAGCAGGCCATAGGGCGGCTTCGAGCAGACCATGATCGCGAGCAGCCCCGCCGCCAGCCAGCGGAACGCCGGCCGCGTGGCCGGGTCGTGGGTGAGCAGGGCGCCGGCGAGCGCGCAGGTGGCGATGATCATGCCGTCCTGGTTGAAGGACGCCGCGAGCGAAACCGTCATCGGCAGGCTGAGCAGCGCGAACAGCAACACCGCGCCGAACCGCGCGATGAACAGGGCGAGCGCGCCCAGCGTGAGATAACCCAGCAGCATGAAGACGCGGCCGAGATAAAGCGCGCCGAGGGGACGCAGCCCGATCAGCCGCCCCGCCGCGATCCCCAGCGCGCCGGGCATGTACAGCACCGGGAGATATTCGATGCTCCCGCTCGCCACGAAATAGACGGGCGGGCCGGAAGACCAGGGTATCGCCGCCGCCCTGGCGCGGTCCGCCGGGGTCAGGAGCCGATGCCGGAGCGGGCGGAATTCCGACAGGCTGGCGCGGAGGACCCCGTCATTCACGAAAAGACCCGAGACCTGCGTATGGCCGATGACCGCACGGTGACCAAGAATGTCGAAATCGAGCAGCCCCGCGGCCCGGGCGATATGCGACGGCTCGTCCGCCACCTCGCCCATCGGGGTCGCATAGACCAGGCGCAATCCGCACCAGCCGCTGAGAAACACGAATGCCGCGACAAGGAACAAACGACGGGCGTCGGGCCGCGACGAACCGAAATCGATCCGCATGCGGAAGACATGGCCCGGCAACAGGTCCGGCATCTCGAACTCCAAATATCTTCGGGCCCGCCTGGTGCCGGCCGTCGTGAAATGGCGGAGTGGCTTTCCGCGGTAACGTTAATGCAAATGACAATACCAGCCGATTGGGCAGAATGGCAAACGGTCCGTCAGTAGCGCGGAAAACCCCGAATCGCGCCGCGTCTTGCCTGCGCGAACCGGATCGCCGAAAGGTGGGCTCATTCGGAGAGACAGATTGATGCGACGGCTATACGTGCAGCGGTGGATCCTGGAACTTGCGGCCTTTCTGGTCGTGGGCGCGCTCCTGTCGTTGTCGTGCCGGACCGATGCGAACTGGGATCTGCAGAACTATCACCTGTACGCGCCCTTCGCGGCGCTGAACGGGCGGCTCGGCGCCGATTACTTCGCCGGCGGGTTTCAGGCCTATCTCAACCCGCTCGAAGACATGCCCTATTACATGGCGAAATTCGTCCTGTTCCCGCATGCGCCGCGGATCGTCGCCCTGTGCGCCGGCCTTCCGTTCGGGTTCCTGGCCTTCGTCGTCTTCCAACTCGCGCGCACTCTGGTCGGCGAACCATGGGCCGCGACCTTCGCCGCCCTGACCGGGCTTACCGGCGCCACGACGCTGTCCGAAGTCGGCACGACCTATGACGACATCCTGACCGCCGGCCTCGTGCTTCTCGCACTGCTCGGCGTGGTGCGCTTCTGGCGCCATGCCGTCGCCATCGCTGGCGGGTTGTGCGGGCTTGCCGTCGCGCTCAAGCTGACCGCCGCGATCTATGTGCTACCGCTGGCGGGCGCCGTCGCGATCATGGCGCCGGCACGGCGCGACCTGTTCCGCAATGCGGGCATCTTCACGGCGACATCCGCCCTCGCCTTCACAGTGGGGTATGGCTGGTGGGGCGTCCTGCTCTGGCGCCATTTCCACGACCCGGTCTTCCCGCTGCTGGGCGGGCTGTTCCATGCGCCCCTCGCGCCACGCCTCGACCCGCACGACGTACGGTTCCTGCCGCGATCGGTGGGACAATGGATCGCCTATCCGTTATATTGGATCGAGGGGCGAAGCTTCGTCGTGTCCGAGGAACCGTTGCGCGATCCGCGCTTCGCCCTCGCCTGGCTCGCGGCGCTCGCCGCGGGCGTCGGGCTGCTGCGCCGGCGGATGGAGCGCCCGGAAGCGCCGACGCTCGCGCTCTGGTGGTTCATTGTCGTGGCCTACCCGATCTGGCTGATGGTGTTCTCGATCCTGCGCTACGCGCTGCCGCTCGAGGTCTGCACGGGAATTTTCGTGGTGACCGTCCTGCAACGCCGCTTCGCGAGGGCGACAGTGACCCGCCTCGCTCTGGCGCTGCTGGTGTTCTGCCTGGTCACGACCAAACCGATCGGCTGGGGCCGGATCGGCTATGGGGAAAGCCTGGTCGAGGGAAAGGTGCCGGTTCTGCCCAGCGGCGCGCTGGTGCTGATGCGGGGCGCCCCGCTCGGCTACGTCGTCGTGCGGCTTGCCACTTCCGGTAGCCGCTTCGTGAACATGCAGGACCTCGCGCTGGATCCGGCGGAGCAACGCATCGTGCGGCGGCGCCTCGCGCGGAGCCGGCCGGCGTTCCTGCTGACCAACCGCCCGGTCACGCACGCCGCTCCAGCGCTCGCGCGGTTCGGCACGTCGGTCGGTTCCGGCGCGTGCCGCATCGTCCACTCGCCGGTGCAGCGGTCAATCGAGCTGTGCCGTATCCGTCGCGACCCGAAACAGGTCGAGTCATCGCATCGGAAGCAATTCGCGCGGGAAGCAGAGGGTTCGCGCTGGAGCGGGTAGCGGGAATCGAACCCGCGCGTTCAGCTTGGGAAGCTGACAGGCTACCATTACATCATACCCGCGTGGCGCGAGCCGAGATTTAGTCCGCGCCGGGCGTTGGCGCAACTCCCATGGCGGCGAGGGCGCGGGGGAAAAAGTCCGTGCCGCCGAAATTGCCGGATTTGAGGGCGAAGAGACGCGGCTCGGGCTCGATGCTGCGCAGCAGCGGCACGCCGGGGGCGATTTCGGCGCCGATCTCGAAGGCGGGGATGCCGAGACGGTCGACGATCGCGCCCGAGGTTTCACCGCCGGCGACGATCAGGCGGCGCACACCGCGATCGGCGAGCCCCGCGGCGAGGGTGGCGAGGGCGGCTTCGATCCGCGCGCCGACCTCGGCGCCATGGGCGGATTTCAGCGCCGCGACCGCCTCCGGCGTCGCCGAGCTGGCGAGCAGGACGGGGCCGGAATCGAGCAGTTCACCGGCCCAGTCGAGGGCGGCGGACATATCGCCCGCGAGCAGGGAGTCGGCGTCGAGATGGCAGATCGGTATCCGCCCCCTCACCGCCGCGATCTGGTCCAGCGTCGCCGCCGAGCAACTGCCGGCGATGATCGCGGCCGGCCCTTCCGGCGCGGGGAAATCGGGGGCG
>NZ_JFHO01000076.1:0-23118 GCF_000724705.2 Acidiphilium sp. JA12-A1 | reverse complement strand
CAACCGGTTCAACCGCTGGAGCCAGCGTGGCCTCTGGCAGGAGAGCTTCGCGGCCCCTTGTCGCCTGCGCGGATCCCCCGCGCATCGCCANGGTGGACAGCACTCGGTTCGGGCGACATCGCGCGGCCGCGGGCGTAAAGGGGGGCGCAAAGCCAGGCCATCGGCCGGTCGAGGGGTGGACGGACGACCAAGATCCACGCCGTCGCGGATGACCTGGGGCGCATCGCCGCCGTCCTCCTGACGCCGGGACAGGCCTCCGATATCAGTGGCGCCCGAGCGCTTCTCCCCACCATGCCACCGCCAGAAGACCTGATCGCCGACAAGGCCTACGACGCCGATGACCTCCGCGCCTTCCTCACCAGGCAGGGCACAAGGCCGGTGATCTCGCCCATGCCAAACCGCCGCGCCATACCGCCCTTCGACCCCGTCGCCTACAGAAAGCGCAATCTCATCGAGCGTGCCTTCTGCAGGCTCAAAGACTGGCGCGCCATCGCTACACGATACGACAAGACCGCACGAAACTTCCTCGCCGGGATCTGCCTCGTCCTCGCCGTCACCGCGTGGATCAGTTGAGTCCAGAACCTAGGCGGTTGCCCGAGTCGAAACGGCGCGTCCGATGCGGGCGGAAGTCAGGACATTGATAATTCGATTCGGAATGGCATCGAACGATTCGCCGTGGCGGCCGGAATCCGGTTAATATGTTGTTTATATGTCCATAATACTTTGCATCAACAAAAATCAGAAAGGCAGGAATAGATATCGGATTCGAAATGAGTTTTTTCCAGAAGTCGAAATGGCTGATCCTTGGTGTGCTGTCCGGGTGCGTGGCGGCGCTGGCGGTCGTTCTGCTGGTGAAATACGCGTATGACGATCCGCATCCGTTCAGTAGCCGGCGCGAGGTGTACGACCGGATGAGCGTTTCATATTTCCACAAGATTCGACAGTATGGGAAACTCGACGCCGGGCAGATCCTGCATATCGCGAAAAATCAGGACGTGCGGGACCATAATTTCGTGATGCAATTCGACCCGCATGACATCAACGCCTATCACGTCGAGATCTCGAACGTTCCGCGCCGCGTGTGCCGCTACATGGTCGACATGTCCTATAGCTCGAACATCATCAAGAACATCTATATCGACAATAAAGTGGTGGATCTGGTCCAGGACCAGCCTATCGGCGGGCGGTTCCTGATGGTGAACGGCAAGGCGGTCACGGCCAGCCAGGATGCCTATGCGCGCAGCCTCTGCGCGAGGCGAAGCGGCGCGTTGCGGATCGGGCTCAGCGTGGTTGTCCACCGAAACAGGTATTGAGGGCGGGAGGCGACCCGATCAGGCCGGGCGGCCTGACCGGGTTTGCGTGTCAGTGTCAGTGTTCGAGGTCCGACTGCGTGGTGTCGGCGGTCGTCAGGATCGCGTAGATCGCCGCGATGGCGTAGACCATCACGAGAAGCCCGATATAGACATAGGCACGGTGGATCCCGGCGCTGCGCAGGATGAGGCCGGCGACGATGGGGATCAGGCCGCCGCCATAGACCTGCGAGATCTGATAGCCGAGGCTGGCGCCCGATGCGCGATACCGCGTCGGGAAGTTCTCGGTGTAGAAGGCCGGGATGGCGCCATAGCCGAAGCCGAAGACGAAGCCGAAACCGATGACTTCCGCGACGACCGCGAGGAAGAAGCTGTGCATGTTGATGAGGTAGAAATACGGGATCGCGAAGACGAGAAACACGACGGCTGAGATCAGCAGCACCGTGCGACGGCTCACGCGGTCGGCCATGCGCGCGCCGATATACATGAAGACGAACATGAAGGCGGCGGCGATCAGCCCGACGGTTTCGGCCTGCGTGGCGGTGAAGCCGACGGCTTTCATGTAGCTCGTGCCGAAGACGAACGACAGGAAGAAGGCGCCGCTGAACATCGCGTTCACGAGCGACGTGCGCAGGATGCGCAGGGGCATCTCGCGCCACACCCGGCTCGCCGGCAGGTCGAGCACCGCGTGTTTGGCGCGGTGGCGCTCGAAGACGAAGCTGTCCTCGGTCCGCGACCGGATCACGATGCCGACGATGGCGACGAGGAAGCCGATGAAGAAGAAGATGCGCCAGCCCCAGGCGATGAATTCGGCATGCGTCATCATCGACTTCACGAGGATGACGGACCCGAAGCCGAGCAGCAGCCCGATCGGGATCGCGAAGCCGACCCAGGCGCCCCAGAAGGCGCGATGCCGCGACTTCGCCGCCTGCTCGACGACCCAGGTCGAGGCGGTGCCGAACTCGGCGCCGAAGCTGATGCCCTGGGCGAGGCGGAAGATGATCAGCAGCGCCGGCGCGACCGCGCCGATCGAATCGTAGGTCGGCGTCAGGCCGATCAGCAGCGTGCTGACGCCCATCAGGACCAGGGCGTAGACCATCGCGTCCTTGCGGCCGCGGCGGTCGGCGATGTTGCCGAAGATGAAGGCGCCGAGCGGCCGGATGACGATGCCAAGACCGTAGACGCCGATCGCCGCGGCGATGGCCGCCAGCCCCGGCAGCTTGAAGAAGATGCCGCCCCAGACCGTGGCGGCAATGACGCCGGTGACCAGGAAGTCATACTGCTCGATGACCGACCCGATGATGCTGGCCAGCGCGACCTTGCGGATCTGATGTTCCGTCGGCTCGTCTGTCGTGTGATTCATGATGTCTGTGTTCTCCCGGAGCCCGTTCTGGGTCTGCCCTGTCGATTATTGTGTTTCAAGGCCCGGTCGGCAGACCGACACTCGCGCGGAGTGGCTTTACTTCTGCGTCCCGGCGGTTTCGGCCTCGAATTCGGCCGCGTGGCGCACGAGCGCAACCAGTCGCCAGATCCCGTGCACGAACTTTCCGTATGGCATTGTGACAAAAAAGCCAAGAACCACGCCGAGATGGATGCAGAGCAGGATCCCGGCAAACGATGTCGCGCGCAGGACGAGCAGAGCCAGACCCGTCAGGCCGAGCAGGAACAGGGTGACGATGAAGGCGACGTCCATGCCGCGGCTCGCGGGATCGGCGAAGGCGGGCGGGCGCCGCCTCTTCTCCAGCAGCAATCCGGGCGCGCCGGCGACGAGGCCGATGCCGCCGAGCGCCCCGAGGATCACGGGAAGCGAGGTCGGCGGATAGGGGGCCTCGAGATCGAACCCGTAGCTGTAGAGGGTCGCCACGCAGGTCGAGGCGAAGCAGAGCAGGAAGCCGTAGAACACGAAATGGTGAAACAGCCGGCGGTGGTCGCGCGGGGCCTGCTGGGCATCCGGGCAACCGGCGCCGCCGCCATCGAGATAGCGGAGCCTCATCGCATCGTGCAGCGCGCCGGCCAGCGCGCGGGGGCCGATATGCGGCGCGGGGCCCGCGGCGCGCCAGAATTGGCGGATGCCGGCGGCGATCATCAGGGCCGCGCAGAGCGCCGCGAGGCCGAACACCGCGACCATCGCGCCATGCGACATCAGCCGGTAGAACGCGCCGGGCGCCGAGAGCGGGCCGCCGGCGCCCGAAAGTGCTGGCATGATGGCGGCGAGGAAGCCGGTGACGCAGAGCAGGATGACGGCGGCGTTCACGATGCCGCCGCGATCGAACGCGCCGCCGGCCAGGCGCGGCCAGGCATGCGCCGCGTAGGATTCCCGGCGCGCGGCGGCCATCGTCCGCGGCACGTTGACGGCGAATTCGTGCGGCGGCGCGAACTGGCAATCGTCGAGGCAGGCGCCGCAGCCGTGGCAGAGGCTGGCGAGATGCGCGAGCGTGCCGGGGCTGAACTCCCGGTGCCGCTCCATCGCCGGGAACACGGCGCAGAGCCCTTCGCAGTAACGGCACGAATTGCAGATGGTCATGATCCGCGCGGCCTCGGCCAGCGCGGGGGTGCCGCGAGTGTCAGTTCCGTCCATGGCGCGCCGCCTCCCGACCGGCGATTCGTCCGAACACGCTGCCGATGGTCATGCCGATTCCCGCCGCGTAGCCCCGGCCCAGCACGTTGCCGGCCATGATCTCGCCCGCGGCGAACATGTTCACCGCCGGTCTGCCGTCGTTCATGCGGATCCGCGCGTCGCGGCCGACCCTGACGCCGAGATAGGTGAAGGTGATGCCCGGACGCACCGGGTAGGCATAGAACGGTGGTTGCTCGATCCGCCGCGCCCAGTGCGATTTCGGCGGCGACAGCCCCTCGGTATGGCAGTCATCGAGCACGGTATGGTCGAAATGCCCCTCGCGCACCGCGTCGTTGAAGGCCGCGAGCGTGGCTTCGAAGCGCTGCGGATCGAGCTCGAGCCGGGTGGCGAGCGTATGCAGGTCGTCCGCCTGCACGGGCGGGTAAAGCGAGGGCATGAACAGGGGGAGCGAGCGGGAATCGAAGACGATATAGGCGATCTGCCCGGGCTGGGCGGCGACGAGGCGGCCCCAGATGGCGTATCGCCGGGGCCAGAAATCCTCGCCCTCGTCGTAGAAGCGCTCGGCGTTGGCGTTGAGCACCACGCCGAAGACGACGCAGTCGAGCCGGGTGATGATGCCGCCGTCGAAGCGCGGGGCGCGCGCGTCGATCGCGACGGCGTGGCATTGCGTCGGGTCGCCGACCGGCTCGGCGCCGGCATCGAGCAGCAGGCGCAGGATGTCCCCGCGATTGTAGGGCGTGCCGCGGATCAGGAAATTGTCGGCGGCGGCGCCCCAGGATTCCTTCAGCCAGTCGATATTGGCCTCGAACCCGCCGGCCGCTGCCACAAGGGTGCGGGCCTTCACCGGCACGACGGCGCCGCCATGCCGGACCAGGGCTTCGCGGAACACGCCGTCCTGAATGTCGAAGCCGATGACTTCCGCCTCGTAGATGACCCGCACACCGAGGCTTTCGGCGGTGCGGTAGAGCGATTTCAGCATGGCGCGGCCGCCGCCGAGGAAGAAGGAATTGGTGCGGCCCAGGCTGAGCGTGCCGCCGAGCGAAGGCTGGAACCTGACGCCCTGGCGGGCGATCCAGGTCAGCATGTCCTTGGATTCGGCGATCATGAAGCGGGCGAGATCCTCATCGGTCTCGCCGCCGGTCACGCGGAGAAGGTCCTGCCAGAATTCCTCCTCGGTATAGGGGCCGGTGAGGAAATCCGTGGCGCTGTCGTGCGCGCAACGCATGTTCCGCGTGTGCCGCGTGTTCCCCCCGCGGTAGAATTCGGGGGCCGCTTCGAGCACCAGCACCGAGGCGCCTTCGCGCCGGGCACTGATCGCCGCGCACAGGGCGGCGTTGCCGCCGCCGATCACCAGCGTGTCGACCGTCGCGGGAAAGACCGTTTCAGACCTCATGCCCGTGCTGAGTAGAGGCCGGGCGGGGTCAAGTCAAGATTGTATACAACTGAATGCAATGTCGCCGGCGGGGTGCGGCCATGCGGCGGCGTTCGGCGGGAGCACCATCCGATCCGGGCGGATCGGATGATGCCCTATCGCACGGGCTGATCAGTCAGACGCCCACGGCGCGGGCTGCGCTCAGGCGCGGCGGCGGTTGCGGCGTGATATCAGGCACAGACCGAGCAGACCCGTGCCGAGAAGAACGAGAGAGCCCGGCTCGGGAACGGCGGTTGGGTCCTTCACGAAGGTGAATTTGGCGCTGACCGTGTGGGGGAAGTATTCATTTGCAAACAGGTTTATATCAAGCTCGCCGTCGTTGTTTGGTCCGAAGTTGAGCTTGAGAAGTGGATTCGTGAATTGAATTGAGTTGTTTTTGATACTATCGATATAAAAAAGTCCGAAAAAAATACGTCTGTTTCTTGACGACCGCTGTCCCGCTGCCGTTTGCGCCAAACGAGGGAGGCGGTTGAGTGAAGTCGAATGCGACAGAAAAAGTCTGTTTCCCCGCTGCCTTTTGGTTTGCATACAACGTAAACAGGTTGTCAGTTACCGACTGTCCAACATTGAGTGGAGACAGGGTAAACGTTGGTGCGAGGTCGAAGACTGGGAAGAGTGGATCGCTGCTCACGCCGAGGCCACTGCTTGTGCTCACCGAATATGTCCCGCCGAAGGTGACAGGATCCGCGTGGGCGGTGGCAGCCCAGGCGCCACCGAAGACCATGGCGCCAACAATAATCTTGAAAATCCGCTTCATGGCTTTGCAACTTTCATTTCAATGCAAGACATTCAGGCTGTCGGAACCGCAGCAATTTTGATGCCAAAAAATATATCGGCGAAAATCAGGCTTTTATGAATTCGCCATCGCAAGGGTGTAAAAATTCCTGACGGAGCCGGCGCCTCGGGCGGCGGTGCGGCGCGGAGACAGCGGGGTGGGCTTGCGCGAGCCGGGATGCGAGCGGCGGCGGCATGAAAGTGTCCGGCCTCGGCCATCGCCACAAGAAGCGCGGATATCGGCCAGATATCCGGTATCTGCCGTTGGCGAAGCGAAAAAATTCGATGATTTGAGTGGTATCCCGTACCGGATTCGAACCGGTGTTGCCGCCGTGAAAGGGCGGTGTCCTAGGCCTCTAGACGAACGGGACCGAGTGCGCCGCTAGATAGTCGACTTCGCGCCGGGCATCAAGCGCCACGACGCGGTTTTCCGGTCGCGCCCTGGCGCGCCCGCGCGGCCTCGCGCCGGCCGGTGCGGCAGGCGTCGGAACAGAATTTGACGGCGTCCCAATCCCGCGCCCATTTCCGCCGCCAGGCGAACGGCCGGCCGCAGGCGGCGCAGGTCTTCTGTGGCAGGTCGGCCTTGCGCATCGCGCCGGCCTCAGTGCCGCGGCGCCGCCGTGCCGGCGATCCGCCCCGTGCGCGGATCGACGAAGACCACCGCGCCGCCGTGCCCGTCATGCAGCCATATCGCCACCATGCCGCCCGCCGCCGCGACGCCGGCGATCGCGCTGCCCGCACCGCCCGGCAGTTCGGTGGCGAAAGGCGGCGCGGCGGTGCGCGGCGCGACCGCCGGCGGAGGCGCGGCCGCGTGCTCCGGCGCCACAATCCGCTTGACCACCACGCCGATGACCAGGGCGGTGCCCAGCACGACCAATATGCCAAGCCCGATGACGAGCGCTTTCAGCCCCCGCAGATTCTGCGCGCCAGCCTCGCGTGCCGGCCTTGGCCGGATTGGTGTATCCTGCATCCGTGAACTCCGAACCCAACTCCGATTCCCATGCAACCCCGCCCGCCGGCATGGCGCCGCCCGACGCCCCATCCTACGGGAGCGGGCCGTTCCGCGCCACGGAGGCCGATGGCGGCGAGCGGCTGGACCGGTTTCTCGCCTCCCGCCTGAGCGAGATGTCGCGCTCGCGGCTGAAGGCGCTGATCGAGGCGGGGACCGTCACGTGCGATGGCGCCGTGATCAGGCTGCCATCGGCCGCGGTGCGGCCCGGCGCGATCTACACCGTGGCGCTGCCGCCCGCCATCCCGGCGGCGCCGCAGGGCCAGGCGCTCGACCTCACCGTATTGTATGAGGACTCCGACCTGATCGTGATCGACAAGCCGGCGGGCCTCGTCGTCCATCCCGCGCCGGGCAATCCGGACGGCACGCTGGTCAACGCGCTCATCGCCCATTGCGGCGACAGCCTGGCCGGAATCGGCGGCGAGCGGCGCCCCGGCATCGTCCACCGGCTCGACAAGGACACCTCCGGCGTGATGGTCGCCGCCAAGACCGAACTCGCCCTCAACGCGCTCTCCGCCGCCTTCGCCGCGCGCGATCTCGACCGCGAATATCTCGCCCTGTGCTGGGGGGCGCCGCAGCCCGCCGAAGGCGAGATCGAGGGCCCGATCGGCCGCGACCCGCGCGACCGCAAGCGGATGGCCGTCGTCGCCCGCGGCGGCAAGCCGGCGCTAACGCATTACCGCACGCTGCGCCGCTTCGGCCTGGGCGCGACGCTCCTCGCCTGCCGGCTGGCGACGGGCCGGACCCACCAGATCCGCGTGCATCTCGCCAGCCGCGGCCATCCGCTGGTGGGCGATCCCGTCTATCTGCGTCGCCGGCCGGCCGCGGCATCGCAGATGCAGCAACCTCAACGCGATTTTCTTCTGGACTTTCCGCGCCAGGCGCTACATGCTGCCATGCTTGGGTTCGCCCACCCGCGCAGCGGCGCGAAGCTGCGGTTCGAGGCCGCCCCTCCGGCCGATCTTGCAACATTGCTGTCACATCTGGGTGCTATTACTCCCCAGACATGACTGCAATACTGGACTGGTATGGTCCTTTTTGTTGACAATCCGCCGATCAGCGTGGTAGACAGGTCACAGTCAAGAGCGGAGTCAAGTGGATCCGCGATCTTTCCCGCCCGTTACCGCCTTTTCAGGGGTTCTCGCGGGACCGTGATACGGCAAGATCGCTGACCTGTGTATACTCCGCGGTGAAGGGACCGGCATCACAAGGGTCTGGATTTTCCACATCCGAATCCATGTCCGGCCCGTAGAGAAGACGAAAGGAGCTACCCATGGCCTCTGGAGTCAGTACGATGGCCCCGAGCGAAGGCAACCTCGCCCGGTATCTGCAGGAAATCCGCAAGTTCCCGATGCTCTCCCCGGAGGAAGAGGACCGGCTCGCCCGCGCCTGGCGGGACAATGAAGACCAGGCGGCCGCCCACAAGCTCGTCACCTCGCATCTGCGTCTCGTGGCCAAGATCGCCATGGGCTATCGCGGGTATGGCCTGCCGCTCGGCGAACTCATCTCCGAAGGCAATGTCGGCATGATGCAGGCGGTCAAGCGGTTCGACCCGGAACGCGGCTTCCGCCTCGCCACCTACGCGATGTGGTGGATCCGCGCCGCCATCCAGGAATACATCCTGCATTCCTGGTCGCTGGTGAAGATGGGCACGACCGCCGCGCAGAAGAAGCTGTTCTTCAACCTGCGCCGCCTCAAGGGGCAGATGCAGGCCATCGAGGATGGCGACATGCAGCCCGAACAGGTGGAAAAGATCGCCCGCGTGCTCGGCGTTCCCGAGCAGGACGTGGTGAGCATGAACCGCCGGCTGACCGCGCCCGACCACAGCCTCAACGCGCCGATCCGCATGGATGGCGAGGGCGAGTGGCAGGACTGGCTCGTCGACGATGCCGACAGCCAGGAAGAGGCGATCGGCGATCATGAGGAGATGACCGGCCGCCGCGCGCTTCTCGCCACCGCGCTGAAGACGCTGAACGACCGCGAGCGGCACATCCTCATCCAGCGCCGCCTGAAGGACGACCCGACGACGCTCGAGGACCTCTCGCAGCAATACAACATCTCGCGCGAGCGGGTCCGCCAGATCGAGGTGCGCGCCTTCGAGAAGCTGCAGAAGTCGATGAAGGCGCAGGTGGCGGAACAGCGCGCCGAGCAGCGCCAGGCGCTGGCCGATCGCGCCGTCGCCTGATCCATAAAGCGGTTTTCCAGCCCCTGCGCCCGCCCCGGGCGCAGGGTTTTTTCTGCCCGAAGCTCAGGCGGCGACCCGCCAGACCTCGCCGTGCTCCTCCGCCTGCGCCTCGGCGCGCAGCTTGAGCAGATGGGCGAGAACGTTGCGTTCGGCGGCGATCTTCAGCATCGGGTCCTGCTTCGCGTAGAGCCGGGCGGCGATGTCCGTCACCGTCGCCGGTCCGGCGCGCAGCGCCTCCAGAATCGCCGCCTCGCGCCGCTGCCGGTGCGCCAGCATCTCCCGCACCAGCTCGCGCGGCCGCTCCAGCGCCGGGCCATGCCCCGGCAGGTAGAGCACCTCGGTCCGGCCGAGCAGGCGTTCCAGGCTCGCGTAATAGGCCTTCATGTCGCCATCCGGCGGGTTCACGATCGATGACGACCACGACATCACGTGATCGGCGCTGAACAGGATCTCGCCCACCCCCGGCACCTGAAAGGCGAAGGCCAGATGGTCGCTGGCATGGCCGGGCGTGTGCAGCGCCGTCAGCCCCGCGACGACATCCCCCTCGCCGATCGGCCGGTCCGGCCGGAACATCGCGGTCGCCGGGCGATGGAAGCCGTAGGTCGGCGCGCCGGTGGCCGATTGCAGCCCGGCCGTAGCACCCAGATGGTCGCGATGCGTGTGCGACAGCACGATGCGCCGGATCGGCACGCCCGCCGCCGCCTCGATCACGTCGCCGACATGGATCGGGTCGTCGGGGCCCGGATCGAGCACGGTCAGCCCGTCCTCGCCCTCGATCAGCCAGGTGTTGGTGCCATGATAGGTCATCACCCCGGGATTGCGGGCCACCACGCGGCGAATGCCGGGCAGCACCTGATGCGGAACGCCGCGGCGCGGCTCCGCCTCGGTCAGGAACGGCACGCGCTCACCGGGCCCGGCGCCCGTCCTCCGGTTTCAACTCTGCGGAAATTGTCCATGCGCCGAGCTTAGACCGGCGCCGCGGCCCTTGACCAGCGCCGCGCCGCCCCCTTGACGCGGCGCGCCACACCCGATGATCTCGCCGCGCACGCCCGCGCCGGCAAGGCGGCGGGGTCGGATCATCACACGGGAGGAGACGCGCATGCCGCAACACGATCTGGAAGCCCTCTGGGAAGCGCATTGCCGCTACGAATTCGAGACCCGCGACGTCGATGCCACCATGGCCACGATGGTCGCCGACCCCTATGTCAACCACATCCCGACCATGACCGGCGGCGTCGGCCATGACCACCTCAAGCGCTTCTACAAATACCATTTCATCGGCGCCAACCCGCCGGATACCGAAATGGTGCCGGTCAGCCGCACCGTGGGCGCCAGCAGCATCGTCGACGAGATGATCTTCCGCTTCACCCACACCTCGGAAATCGACTGGATGCTGCCCGGCATCCCGCCGACCGGCCGGCGCGTCGAGATCCCGCTCGTCGCGATCGTCCGGTTCGAGGGCGACAAGCTGGTTCACGAACACATCTACTGGGACCAGGCCTCGGTGCTCGTGCAACTCGGCCTGCTCGACCCGGCGGGGCTGCCGGTCGCCGGCGCCGAGACCGCGCGAAAGGTGCTGGACAAGACGCTGCCGAGCAACACGCTGATGAGGGCCTGGGCCTCCAGCGAGGGCCGCCCGATCTGAGCGGCCCGCCCGGGGCGCCTCAGTGCAGCAGGCGGGAGCCGGAAAGCCGGCCCAGCTGTTCACGCCTGAGCCGCGCGACGATGTGGCACAGATCGCTGAAGCTCTCGATCGCCGCCATGCGGTCGAAGCCGATGACGATGCCGAACTCGTCCTCGGCCTCGACGATCAGGCTCAGCGTCGTGATCGAATCCCAGGCGCGCACCGTGCGTGTCGATGCGCGCGCGATCTCGGTCGGCGCGAGATCGGGGAACAGGCGCGCGAAGATCATCCCGACACGCGCCGAAACATCGTCAGCCTGATCTGCCATTCGCACGTGCATCTCCCTCTCCGATCGCGCCGCAAGCCGGCCGGCGCGATGTGCCAGCCCCCGTCAGCCGCGGGAAGCGGCAGGCCGGCGCCGCGACGTTCACATTCGTTCGCGCCGCCGGCGAACCGCGCCGGCAGGACGTCGATGCCACGAACATGGAAAACTTGAATGTGATGGGCATCATAGCCACCGACCGAAGCGGACCGACGACGTGCCGCGAGCCTGGCCAGCTTGCGCCGGCGGCCCGTCAGAACAGTTCGATCTCCCCCGCGGCGGGCAGCGGCACGACATCCTTGGCGCCGCTGAGCCGCTCGGCCAGGGTGCCCAGCACGACGGCGCGCGCCGCCCGCGAAGGATCGACCAGCCAGGTCTCCGGCAGGCCCCGGCGCAGATGCTCCATGAAGGTGCGCAACCCCTGCAGCCTCTGGGTGAGGATGTCGAGCATCTGGGCTTCCTGCCGGCACAGGCTGCTCTCCGGCGAGGCGACGAGCGCCGGGCTGAGGACCTCCTGCATCCGTTCGGCATAGGCGCCGAGATCGACCAGTTCGGCCTCGATGATCGCGAACAGCTCGTTCATCGTCATGCCGGTCGGAATGTCATTCATCGTCTCGTCCGGGAGGGCGTGGCTGATGTCGGATGCGGCCATGGCGGGGGGATTCCGTTCAGAACAGTTCGACCGCCCCGCTCGGCGGCGGCGCTCTCAGGGTGCGCAGGTCGGGCTCGGCCCTCAGCAGGGCGGGCTGGTCGGCGGCCAGGAGCGTCTGCCGCGCCCTGCCGGAGACCGGCCAGAACTGGATCCGCCGCCCCCGCTCCCCGCGTAGGCTGCCGCCGACGATTTCGATTCCCTCGGCGGCGAGGAACCGCTCGGCGAAATCGGCGTTGAGCCGGCCGATATCGGTCAGCCCCTTCATCAGGCAGGCCCCGCCGAACAGCTTCGCCTTCAGCCGGTCGCGGCGGGCGCCGTGGCGAAGCAGGTCGTTGATCAGGAGTTCCATCGCATAGGCGCCATAGCGCATCGCGGCGCCGCCGCCGCCGGCCTGCGCATGGGCATCGCCGGGCAGGAGGAAATGATTCATCCCGCCCACGGACGCGCCCGGATCCCAGAGGCAGGCGGCGACGCACGATCCGAGAATCGTGCACAGGACGGCTTCCGGATCGTGTTCGACCCGATGCTCGCCCTGCACGATGTTGATGCGGCGAGCATAGTCCGGTGATGCGGCGGCAACCGGCGTCACGTCAGCGTCCCGAGCACGGCTTCGATCTTCTCCTTCAGGGACTCGGTCGTGAACGGCTTGATGAGGTAATTGTTCACGCCGTGCTCGACGGCGGTCATCACCATCTGCTTGTCCGCGCGGCCGGTGAGCATGATGAAGGCGGTCTTGCTGATCGGCCCGTGCGCGCGCACCGCCCGCAGCAGGCTGAGCCCGTTGAATTTGGGCATGTTGTAGTCCGAGATCACGAGATGGATCGGCGTCTTGCGCGTCAGCAGCAGCTTCAGCGCCTCCTCGCCATCCTCGGCCTCGACGATTTCGCCGATTCCGAGCGCTTCGAGCCCGACCCGCGCGAGGCTGCGTATTGTCTGCTGATCGTCGACGACAAGAACGGTCAACGAGCTGGCCAAAGGCATCAGACTGCCTCCCTGTAAGTAAGATTCGTGCTCTTGATGATCTGGTCGGCGATCGCCGGCAGCGGCAACTGCCGCTCCACCGCGCCGATCTCGAACGCCGCCTTCGGCATGCCGTAGACGATCGACGAGGCCTCGTCCTGCCCGATCGTCTCGGCACCGCTCTGGCGCATGGCGGCCAGCCCCTCGGCGCCATCCCGGCCCATTCCGGTGAGGATGACCCCCAGGGCCCGCCCCTTCATGACGCGGGCGAACGAGCCGAACAGCACGTCCACCGAGGGGCGGTGGCCGCTGACCCGCTCGCCCTGATGGAGCCGGCAATGCAACCGGCCGGACCCCGCGACGCCGGCGATTTCGAGATGGGCGTCACCCGGCGCGACATAGACATGGCCCGGCTGCACCACCGCCCCGTTCTCGGCCTCCGCCACGACCGGCGCGCAGAGCCGGTTCAGCCGGTCGGCGAAGCTGCGGGTGAAGGAGGGCGGCATGTGCTGCACCACCAGCGTGGGCGGGCAGCTCGCCGGAAAGCGGGACAGCACCTCGATCAGCGCCTCGACGCCGCCGGTCGACGCGCCGATCGCGACGAGCCTTCCGTCGGACCTGAACCCGCCGGCCGACGAGACCGCCGCCGGCCGCGCCGGCGCCGCCTCGCGCGGCCGCAGCCGCAGCCGCGTCTTGGCCGCCGCCTTCACCTTCTCGCCCAGCATGTCGAAATCGTGCCGGTCACCCAGGGACGGCTTCGGCACGCAGTCGAACGCGCCGGCCTCGAGCGCCTGCAGCGTCACCTGCGCGCCTTCCGAGGTCAGGCTGGACACCATGATCACCGGCGTCGGCCGCAGCCGCATGATCTTTTCCAGGAAGTCGAGCCCGTTCATGTTGGGCATCTCGACATCGAGGGTGATCACATCGGGATTGAGTTCCTTGATCGCGCTGCGCGCCTCGTAGGGATCGCCCGCCTCGCCGACCACCTCGATCTCCGGGTCGCGCCGGAGCGAGGCGGAAATCACGCCGCGCATCGTCGCCGAATCATCCACGATCAGAACGCGAACCGTCATCCTCTCATCTCCCGGGCACCGGCAAGCCGGTATGTGGTGATGCCATCGTTGCCGAGAGCGCGTTCGGCCGGGCCGCTCACGCGCTCGGAATGGCCGATATAGAGCGCCCCGCCCTCCTCGAGCAGCGGCACCATTCGGGCCCATACCTGTTTTTGCGTTTCGTCATCGAAATAGATCACCACGTTGCGGCAGAAGATCGCGTTGAAGCGGCCGCGCATCGGCCAGGTGCCGATGAGGTTCAGGGGCCGGAACGCGACGAGCGACCGCGCGGCCTCGGCAATGCGGAACTTGGGCGAATTGTTGTTCGCCGGCTCGAACCAGCGCTCGCGCAATTCGGGCGGCACCGCGGCGATCTCGCTCGCCTCATAGAGGCCGGCCCGGCCGGTCGCCAGCATCGTGCGGTCGATATCGGTGGCCAGGATCCTGATGTCGAACCGCGGCGCCTCCGGCAGCAGGGCCAGCACGGTCAGCGCGATCGAATAGGGCTCCTGCCCGCTCGAACAGGCCGCCGACCACAGCCGCACGCGGCCACCGCTGCGCGCATGGGCCATCAGCGGCGGCAGGATCCGGCTGCGCAGATGCTCGAAATGATGGGGCTCGCGGAAGAACCGCGTCACGTTGGTGGTCAGCGCGCCCAGCATTTCCTGCCGCTCGGCGCCGCCCTGCTGGCTCTCCACCAGTTCGCAATATTCCGCGAAACTGCCGAGGCCGAGCGTGCGCAGGCGTTTCGCCAGCCGGGAATAGACGAGCGTTGCCTTCGATTCGGGCAGCGCGATGCCGGCCTCCTCGCGCATGATCCGGGCGATGGTGCGGAAATCCTCGCGCGTGAGCACGTATTCCGCCCCGTCGATGAGGCCGTCTCCCTCCCGTCGTGGTCGGGGGCGCAGATTCATGCGGCTTCCCGCTCCACCGCCGGCAGCACATGATCGAGCGAGATCAGGCTGATCATCCGCCCATCCACCGGCATCAGCCCGCGCACGAAGCTCTTGACCACGTCCGAGGCAATGTCCGGCGTCGGCTGGATCGCGTTGTCGTTCATCGTCAGGATGTCGGACACGGCATCGACGAGCAGGCCGACCATCTGGCGGTTGATCTGCACGACGATGATCACGTGCCGGGCAGACGGCTCCGAGCGCGGCAATCCGAGCCGGACCGCGAAATCGACGATCGGCAGCACCGCGCCGCGCAGGTTGATCACCCCGCAGATATAGCCCGGCGCCTGCGGCAGCACGGTCGCCGCGGTCCAGCCGCGGATCTCGCGCACGGCCATGATGTCGACACAGAATTCCTGGACGCCGACACGGAAGGCAATCAGTTCGCGGGCTCCCGACCCGCCGGTCATGACATCATTCATCGCTCAACTCGCTGGCATGAGGGTCGGCTCGACGCGACATGCGTCGGCCCGCAGATTGTCGCTCCTCGTCACGGAGACGATGGCATCGACGTCGAGAATCAGGGCGACGCGGCCATCGCCCATCACGGTCGCCGCCGCGATGCCGGGAACCGCCTGGTAGTTCGCCTCCAGGCTCTTGATGACGACCTGGCGCTGGCCCTGGATTCCATCGACCACGAGAACGGCGCGCACGCCCCCCTCGCCCTCGACCAGCAGCGCCACGCTCTTCTCCGGTTCGGCCGGCACCGGGCGATAGCCCAGCGCGGCGCCGACATCGACGAGCGGAATATAGCCACCCCGCATCCCGATCACCCGGACATCGACCCCGAGCATGTGCACCTGCTCGGCGCGGGGCTGCAGCGTCTCGACGATCGCGCTGAGCGGAACGATCAGCGTATGGCCATCCACACTGACCACCATGCCATCCAGCACCGCCAGCGTGAGCGGCAGGCTGAGCGTGAAGGTCGAGCCCTGGCCCGGCCGCGAGGCGATCGAAATGCGCCCGCCCAGCGCCTGCACCGAGCGCCGCACCACGTCCATGCCGACGCCGCGCCCGGAAATGTCGGAAATCTCGCTCGCCGTCGAAAATCCCGGCATGAAGATCAGGTTGTCGGTTTCCTCGTCGGTCAGCTGCGCGTCGGGCGAAATCAGCCCGTTCTCGATCGCCTTGGCCCGCACCCGCTCGCGGTTGATGCCCGCGCCGTCATCCTCGACCTCGATGACGATCCGGCCGGAGCGATGCAGCGCCGTGAGCTTCACCACACCTTCGGCCGGCTTCCCGGCGGCAAGCCGCGCTTCGGTCGATTCCAGGCCGTGGTCGATCGCATTGCGGATCATGTGGGTGAGCGGGTCGATGATCCGCTCGATCACCGTCTTGTCGACCTCGGTGCCCTCGCCGTCGGTCAGCAGGCGCACCTGCTTGCCGGTCATCGCCGCGACTTCCCGCACGAGGCGCGGCATGCGCTGGAACACCGAGCGCACCGGCTGGGCGCGGATCGCCATCACGCTGTCCTGGATTTCGCGCGTGAGCTGCTCCAGCTCGTCGAGCGCCGTCACCACGGCCGAGGCGCGGGCCAGCCCGGCCTCGAACACCCGCTGCGAGAGCATCGCCTCGTTGATGACCAGCTCGCCGACCAGGTCGATCAGCCGGTCCACCCGGTCGAGATCGACACGGATCGTGGCGCCGACGCCGTGCGACGCCTCGCTCCGCGCCGCCGGCGCCTCGGCCGCGGCCTGGGGCGGATGGTCACGTTCGGCCGAAGCCGCCGCCGGCGCCGCTGCTTCCGCCGCGGGTTCCGGCGCCGCGACGCTCGCCGCCGCATTGCGCAGCAACGCGAGGATTTCGTCATCCGACGGCTGGTCGGCCGGCCGGGCCGGCGGCTCCGGCACCGCCGCGCCCTCGGGCTGGCGCCGCTCGATCACCAGTTCGCAATCGTCCTCGACGAATTCGAAGACGGCGCGGACCGCCTCCTCGGAGCAATCCGCATCGAGCGCGATCGTCCAGGTGAGATAGGCGCCCTCGGGATCGAGCGCGGCAAGATCCGGCAGGCACTCGGGGTCGACCGTCACCCGCGTCGGGCCGAGGCGGCCGAGTTCGCGCAGCAGCAGCGCGGTCTCGTTGGCTTTCGCGTAGAGATCGGCGAACGGCTTGAAGCGGATCATCCAGCCTGGCGCCGCCGGCCTTTCCTCCGCGGCGTCGATCGCCACCGGCACCGCCGCGAACGCGATATCGCCGAAATCGTCGTCGGCTTCGTCGGCCGCGGCGCCGGATCCACCGGTCAGCTGGCGCAGTTCGCCCTCGATCCCGGCGATGCGCGCCTGATCGGTGCTGCCACCGTCGCGCGCCGCCCGCACCAGGTCGGCCAGCGCATCGGCGGCGCGCAGCAGGAGCCGCATCGCCTCCGGCGCGGGGTCGAGCCGGCCGGAGCGGATCAGATCCAGTGCCGTCTCGAACACATGGGCGAAATGCACCAGGTCTTCGAGGCCGAACGCTCCCGCGCCGCCCTTGATCGAGTGAACGGCCCGGAAGACGGCGTTCACCGTCTCGGAATCGGTCTCGCCGGCTTCCATCCGCATGAGGCCGGATTCAAGCTCGGCAAGCTGCTCCTCGCATTCCTGGAAAAACGTTTCCCGGATTTCGGCCATCGGATCCATCGATCCACCTCCCGTCATGCGGCAACCCGGCGGATTGCGTCCACAAGCTTCACCGGGTCGAACGGCTTGACGATCCACCCCGTCGCGCCCGCCGCCTTGGCGCGGGCCTTCTTTTCCGGATCAACCTCGGTGGTCAGCACCAGCATCGGCGTCGACCGCCATGATGCGTCCCGCCGCACCGCCTCGATGAAACCGAAGCCGTCGAGCCGCGGCATGTTGATGTCGGTCACGATGACATCCGGCGTCTCGGCCTGCAGCACTTCGAGCCCATGCACGCCGTCCTCGGCCTGGACCACGCGAAAGCCCGCCTCGACCAGCGACATGCGCAGCATGTCCCGCATGGTGCGCGAATCATCCACGGTCAGAATCGTCTTGGTCACGCGGAAATGTCCTCCTGAAATTGAAACGCGGCGGGCCCGACACCGAAAAGGTCGAGCGATGCGACCATCTGGTCCGACATCGGCCCGATGCGGAACGCGTGCCCGTCCGCCTCCCAGGTGGCCCGCGCCGAGAGCAGGACCTGGAGGCACTGGCCGCCAAGCCGCTCGACCGCGCCGGCATCGATCCGAAGATCGCCGCCGCGACGGGCCAGCAACGCCTGCGCCAGCGGCGACGCCGCCTTGAGGTCGAGAATGGGATCGAGCATCAGCTGTTCCGTGGTGTCGGTCGTGGTTGACATGTCGTTCAAAAATCCTCCCAGCCGTCATCGCCGGCAGCGGCCGTCACGGCGGCGGACGGCGCCGGCGCACGCGGGGTGACCGGCCGCGCCGGCGCGGCGGCGCGCATCGTTGCCGACGTCTCAAGTCTGGAGCCGGTGCCCGCGACCCCGCGCCGGCGACCGGGGGCGGCACCCGGCGCCGCGACCGGGGCGCCGATCTGGAACCGGCCGATCATCGCGGCGAGTTCGTTGGTTTCCTGCAGCAGGTTGTGGCTGGCGGCGGTGGATTGCTGGACCATGGCGGCATTCTGCTGCGTGGTCTGGTCCATCTGGCCGACGGCGGCATTCACCTGCACCAGCCCGGTCGACTGCTCCTGCGCCGAGGCGGCGATTTCGCCGACGACGCCGTTGATCTCGCCGATCTGGGCAACGATCCGCTCCAGCGCCCGGCCGGTCTGCCCGACCAGGTCGACCCCCGCGACCACCTGCTGGTTCGATGTCGAGATCAGCGTCTTGATTTCCTTGGCCGCGTCGGCCGAACGCTGCGCCAGCGCGCGCACCTCGGAGGCGACCACGGCGAAGCCGCGCCCCGCCTCGCCGGCCCGCGCCGCCTCGACACCCGCGTTCAGCGCCAGCAGGTTGGTCTGGAAGGCGATCTCGTCGATCACGCCGATGATGTTGCCGATCTGCTTCGACGACGCCTCGATCTCGCCCATCGCCTGCACGGCCTGGGACACCACGGCGCCGCCGCGCTCGGCATCCTGCGTCGCGGTGCCGACCACATTCCTTGCGTGGATCGCCGCCTCCGCGGTCTTGCGCACCGTCGCGGTGATCTCGTCGAGGGCGGCGACCGTCTCCTCGAGGGTGGCGGCCTGCTGCTCGGTGCGGCGGGAGAGATCGTCGGCCCCGCTGGAAATCTGACCGGTGCCGGCGCCGATGGCCGCGGCATTGGTCGCGATCAGCCGCATCGCCTCCTGCAGGCGGTCCATCGCGGCGTTGAAGTCGGTCCGCAACGTCTCGAATTCCGGCGCGAACGGCTCCGTCAGCCGCTCGGTGAGCACGCCGGCGGCGAGCCTTTCGAGCGCGCCGCCGAGGCTGCCGATCATGCGGTCGAGCCGCTCGCGGACCTCGGCCTCGCGCAGCCGCTCCGCGCGGCTCCGCTCGGCCTCGCGGTCGGCCATCGCCCGCACCTCGCCCTCGGCGCGCTGCCGGGCCAGCTCCGCCTCGCGGAAACGGTCGATCACCCGGGTCAGCCGGCCGACGCAATCGCGATACCCGGTGAAGCGCACGGGCGCGCCATAATTGCCGGCGACCATCGACTCCATCCGCTCGATCGTGGCGGTGAACGGGTCGGTGATCACCCGCCAGGTGACGTAGCCGCCGACGATCGACCACAGCAGGGTCACGGCGCCGACCACCACGGGCAGCCCTTCCGGCCCGCCGTTGCCGGCCCAGATCACGGCCAGGAAGCCGGCGAGGATCAGAAAGGTCTCCGACCCGAAGGCGACGGCGAGCTTGGTCCGGATCGGCGCGACCTCGCGGAACCAGGTGATCATCGCCCGCCTCCGGACAGGCGCGGCTGCGGCGCGAGCGCTTCCGGCATGGCGCCGGAGCCTCTTCGTCGATGCCGGCCGCACGGCAGGAACTGGCGGTCAAGATCGGTCATGCAATACGACTCCGCACTGGGCACGCCTCCGCGTTTCCGAAACGGCTTCCGGATGCCGGCGGCGAATGTCGCGGCGCGCGCAGTACCGACCCTGTTGGCCCCGCAAACGCGCTTCCTCGCACACCGGCGCGGCTGAAGCCCGCCCCGGCAGCGACCCTATGAGCGAAAGATTATGGGATCGTTAATCCGGCGAACCGTTGCGGCATTTTTTGCCGCCGGCACCGCGCGGCCCGTTCAGCCGGAGGCGAGTTCCCGCGACCGGGCGGTGGCGGCGGCGATCGCCCGGCGCATCGCGTCCGGCCAGGCCGCATCGTCCATCAGCACGGCGAGCGCGCGCTCGGTCGTGCCCTTCGGGCTGGTGACGGCGCGGCGGAGCGCATCCGCCGGCTGGTCGCTCGCCGCGAGCAGCGCGGCCGAGCCGATCACCGTCTGGCGGGCGAGGCGGCGGGCGAGATCCGCCGGAATGCCCTGTTCGAGGGCGGCCGCCTCCAGCAGTTCGACCAGCAGGAACACATAGGCCGGTCCGCCGCCGGAGACCGCCGTCACCGGATCGAGCAGCGCCTCGTCGTCCACCATCGCGACGTCGCCGACCGCGCCGAGCAGCGCCTCGGCCAGCGCGCGGCGCGCGGGCGCCACACCCGCGCCGGCCACCGCCACCGTGATGCCCTGGCGCACGGCGGCCGGCGTGTTCGGCATGGCGCGCACGATGGCGCCGCCCGGAAAGCGGCCGGCCAGCCAGTTGATGGTGATTCCCGCCATGATCGAGACGATGACGGCCTCGCCGGCGAACCGCGCCAGCCCGTCCACCGCCGCTTCCGCCATCTGCGGCTTGACCGCGAGGATCACCGCGCCCGGCGCGAAACCGGCCGGGACCGCCCCGATGGAGGGCACGACCTCGACCCCGTCACCCGCCAGCGCCTGCGCCTCGGCGCCCGGGTCGATGACGACGACGCGGGAGACGCCGCGCTCGCGCCAGCCGGCGAGCATGGCCGAGCCCATCTTGCCGCCGCCCAGAAGCAGCAGCGGCGGCAGCACCGCGTCGGTCATGCCTCGCCCGCGCACTCCAGCATGGCCGCGGCCAGCGCCTCGTCCGGCGTCTTGCCGCCCCACAGCACGAACTGGAAGGCGGGGAAGAACCGCTCGCATTCCGACACCGCGATATCCACCATGTCCTCGACGCTTTCGGCCGAGGCGCCGCCGGCGCCGCGCAGCAGCACCGAATGGCGGAACACCGGCATGCCGTCGTCATGGTCCATGCCGAAATGGCCGATCCAGAGCTTCTCGTTCGCCCGGGCCAGCAGCTCGTACAGCGCGCCGCGCCGGCGTTCCGGCGCCTTGAGGTCGAAGGTGCAGGAGAAATGCATCACCGAGATCTCGTGCGACCACGAGAAATAGAGCCCGTAGTCGCACCAGCGCCCGGGCGCCTCGGCCGCCATTTCGCTGTCGCTCCGGCGGTCGAACGCCCAGTCGTTCGCGGCGACGACCTGCTCGACGATATCCAGCGGATTGCTGACGGTTTCGGGGGATTCAGTGGCCAGGGAGGTCATAGAGGATCTCCTCCTTGAGTGCGGGAGCCAAGCCGGAGGCGGCGAGCCGGTTGCCGACCGGCGGATGACCGCTCCGAATCGGAGTGTACCGTAAGTTCATGTGGCGCCGCAATCGAACTCTACAATCCCACGATAAACAAACGATAAAACCCGCCGTGAGGGGCGGGTTTCATGCAGTTCTCGCTATGAGTGCGGCGAGGATCAGGCCGATTTCGCCTCGCGCCGGGCCGCCGCCTTCGCCACGCGGCGCTTCAGGGTGCGCGCCTCGTCGGTCAGCTTGCGGTTCGGCGTGTCCAGCAGGAACGCGTCCAGCCCGCCCTTCTGCTCGATCGTCGCGAGGCCGCGCGGCGTCACCCGCAGCTTGACCGAATGGCCCAGCGCGTCGGACTGCAGCGCGCTGTCCTGCAGGTTCGGCAGGAACCGGCGGCGCGACTTGTTGTTCGCGTGGCTCACATTGTTGCCGGAGAGCACGCTTTTGCCGGTGATGTCGCAGCGACGGGTCATGACGAAAACCTCGATCCAGAAAGCCGGCGTGCCGGCCAGAAGCGGAGACGGAACACGAAAACACGTCCCGCGCCATGGACCCCACGGCGCGGCGTTGCGGCTATATCGCCAAATCCGGCGTCCGGGTCAAGCGCCGGCCGGGCCAGCTATTCCGCATAGATCATTTTCCGGGTCATGCCGCCATCGGCGACGAACTCGGCGCCGGTGCAGAACCCCGAGTCCGGCCCGAGCAGGAAGGCGGCGAGCGCCGCGATGTCCGCCACGGTGCCGACGCGCCCGGCAGGGTGCTGCGCGTGGTCGGACGGGGCGATCGGGTATTTCCCGGTATCGATCCAGCCGGGGCTGATGCAGTTCACCCGCACATCCGGCCCGAGCGAGACGGCAAGCGCATGGCTGAGCGCCACGATCCCGCCCTTCGCCGCGGCGTAGCTCTCGGTGTCCGGCTCGGACATGTGCGCCCGCGTCGAGGCGATGGTGACGATGGCGCCCCTCGCCGCGCGCAGCATCGCCTCCGCCCCGCGCACGAGGAGAAAGATGCTGGTCAGGTGGGTGTCGATCACCGCGCGCCATTCGGCGAGGCCGAGCGCGCCGATCGGCTTGCGGATCATGAACCCGGCATTGCAGACCAGCCCGTCGAGCCGGCCCTCATGCGCCGCGACGCCCTCGATCAGCCGGGCGACATCCGCCTCGTCGGCGACGTCGCAGCGCACGAGGCGCACCCCGTCGGGCGGTGTCAGGCCCTCGATGTCGCGATCGGCGGCGACCACGCGCCAGCCGCGCCCGGCGAGATGCGCGCCGATCGCGGCCCCGATGCCGCGCCCGCCGCCGGAGATCAGCGCCACCCGGCCCGTCATCGCAAGTGCCCCGTCGCGAGACCATCAGGAAGTGTGGGGTGATCAGGCCGCGGCGGGGTGAGTTGCGCCATCTCCGTTGTCGTTAGCGAGCCCTGGGTACCAGCGCTCGAACAGAGGCCGTAGGGTGCCGTCGAGCGTTCGGGTCCGAACCTGCAGAAGCAGGTGGGCACCGCGCTTGGTCCATTGCATCTGCTGACGCTTGGCGAAGCGCTTGCTGATGACGGCATTGACTGTGCTCTCGGCCAAGCTGGAGGAGATGCGCTCGCCCGAACGGAACCGCTCGCCATAGTTGATCAGGCTGCCGGCGTTGCTGGCGATATAGCCAGCGAACTCATGTGCGGCGCGTTTGAACTTGCCCAAATTCGGGTAATTGACCTCCAGGCTGTCCACGTCATCCTCGAAGAATGCAATCTCTTTGCCGCC
>NZ_JFHO01000077.1:0-16098 GCF_000724705.2 Acidiphilium sp. JA12-A1 | reverse complement strand
TGCCATGACTACGGGAGTTTTGATTCAAGTCTCTACGGAGGGTTTGGATCATGGCGGAATTATTCTGGCTGAACGACGCGCAATGGGCTGCGATCGAGCCGCTGTTGCCCAAGCTCGGCGGCAAACCGCGGGTGGACGATCGCCGGGTTCTGAGTGGCATCCTGCATCGCTTTCGCGAGGGCTTGCGGTGGCGCGCACTTCCGGAGGCTTATGGGCCGCGGACCACGGTGTTCAACCGGTTCAACCGCTGGAGCCAGCGTGGCCTCTGGCAGGAGATCTTCGCGGCCCTTGTCGCCTGCGCGGATCCCCCGCGCATCGCCATGGTGGACAGCACCTCGGTTCGGGCACATCGCGCGGCCGCGGGCGGTAAAGGGGGGCGCAAAGCCAGGCCATCGGCCGGTCGAGGGGTGGACGGACGACCAAGATCCACGCCGTCGCGGATGACCTGGGGCGCATCGCCGCCGTCCTCCTGACGCCGGGACAGGCCTCCGATATCAGTGGCGCCCGAGCGCTTCTCCCCACCATGCCACCGCCAGAAGACCTGATCGCCGACAAGGCCTACGACGCCGATGACCTCCGCGCCTTCCTCACCAGGCAGGGCACAAGGCCGGTGATCTCGCCCATGCCAAACCGCCGCGCCATACCGCCCTTCGACCCCGTCGCCTACAGAAAGCGCAATCTCATCGAGCGTGCCTTCTGCAGGCTCAAAGACTGGCGCGCCATCGCTACACGTTACGACAAGACCGCACGAAACTTCCTCGCCGGGATCTGCCTCGTCCTCGCCGTCACCGCGTGGATCAGTTGAGTCCAGAACCTAAAATGCCCGTCGTAGTTCGCAGAAAGTAAACACCCCAGCGCCTCCGTAAACCCGTCAGAACCCCTTGGGGCGACATTATTCGGAGCCTTCGGGACGTATCAGGACTGTCGCAACGTCAGCTTGCATCGATGTCCGGGGTGAGCCGGAACGCCCTCCGCCGACTGGAGAGCAAAGAGATTCCTGGAGCGGTCGACGTGATAGAGAATATTTTCGTTCACGTTCGGGTCGCTTTATGGACGATTCGGGATGCTGCGAGATGGACGGAATTTTGATTACCGGACGCCGGAAGACATTCGGCTAATGGCGATTGAGGGCCTTTGACTTGACAAAGGAGAGTCAAACCAATGCCTGACAACAAAACGACCATTCCCCGTAGTCAACAATTGATAAGTGTCATGTTGAAGCTAAAGGCAGCAATGGTTGATGCGGTACCCGATCACCCGGGCGAGGGAAATATCAATGGTCAAGATGGCCAGTGTGAGCTATTAGACCATTACATAACGCTGCTTAGGGGGTTATCGAGTAATGATCCACGGGCGCGGGGGACTATATTAAATATTGCCGCGTTACCAAGTTATTTTTATGACGAAACAAGTTGGAATAAAACCCCGAAAATCTCCGCCCTGATTACCAAGATGGTTTCTTTGGCACGCGATATTTTAAAGGTTGAATACTTGTGATGAGCAACCAGACCATCGTCGAACAAAATCCATCGCCATGTTTCTTCACTTTCGTCGGGGGTAGTTACAATTGGGTCGGAACAAAAGACCGGGAACAAATCGCCACTATAAAATCGACTTTGAAAAACGCCAGTATTGAAGTCATTATTTTTCGACCTTTTTATGAAGCGGCATGTGGTAACGGCGATAATATTTATTTTAACTTGCTGGTATCCTCAAGCCAATTTCCAGCTCCAAACCTTAAAGCGATATTGCTTGGCCTCAGCTTTATCATTGAAGTCAATGCTGTAAGCCCGGTTAATCCCGATTGGGCACAATGGCTAATCGACGGGAGAAACCAATTCGAGACATCGCCATGAGCAGCCAGACGACCGGCTGCGCTTCTGGCAACGGCAATTGCATGCCTGGGCTCAAGGCTGGCCAGTGCGGCGCTAGTGCCAGTATTAATAGAGCTTTGGAGGCTCCGGCATCCAGGGTGAGATAAATACATAAGGGCATTAGCGGACCCAGCATGAAATCCAAAAACCCTCATCATCAACACGCTGTAGCCAAAAGAAAGCCAGCTACCCACGTCGTCGCACCATGGCTACTCGCCATGATGCTTCTCGCCTGGTGGCTAGGTGCCTATGGTGCAGTCGTCTATGGCGTGGTGACGGACCGCGGCCCGTTTGCGATCGTCCTTCGTCTCGAAAACGGCATCTTCGGGGGTTCGAACGCCATCCTGACAGCTTTGCTGGCCGCCTTCGTAATCTTTCTCGGGCCGCTTTACGCAGCGCGCGCCTTGCATCGTATTCGACCTGATAGCAGCGCACTGGCCGATCTTGACCTACAAATGGCCAACGCATTCCGCTCCAGAGCCGAGATCATAGAGGCTGGGCGGATCACTTGGGATCAGTCCGATCATGATGGACGTATTCGGATTGCGCGCCGCATGCGCCGCTTGGGATTGTGGATGGTGGCAATCTCGATCGGCGCGGCATTCGTCATTTCGATCTGGGTGCGCGCCGCAGCCGACGCCGATGCCGGACAACCGCTCACCAAAGTGACTGTGCCTCTCCGCAAGCCTATCGAGATCGGGAACGCTAGTCATTGGGTTCGTATCATTAGTGCGAGGCCGAACTTCGACGCCATGCTGACAAGGAATTATACCATCAGGGGTAACTCCTACCGCGACTACTACACCGCCCTTCTGCCACCAGGATGGCACCCCGGCGACCGCGTCTATCTCCTTGAACGCGATGTCACGATACCCGGCTACCATGACCCGGACGACACCCCCGATCCGTCGGGGCCGATAGAGGGCGATCTGTCTTTCGGCGGCCCACGTGCCGATGTCGCGTATACTTACCGTCGGCATGGCTTCGGGGTCGGCCCCTGGACGGCCGTACTGCGTCGCAACCTCGCTCTGCACGATAAAATTCCTGGTGAGGCCGGTGGTCTAGGCTACCTATTCTGGCTTGAGGGCGGCTTTTTCGCACTTGCAGGCTTGAGTATCGCCTACAGAGGACACCGGCGCCTGCAAAGGGTGTTGGCTGAACAGAAATGAGGCTCAGACCAGAACCGGCCCTGGCCGGAGGATGCTGAGAACCGTCCTGACCGAATCGACCCCGGCATTCCGGGCGTTACTGGTCGTGCTTCTTCTGACCGCCCAGCGGATCAGCGACGGGCACCAGGCGCTATCACCGGATCAGCCACGATCCTGAGTGCTGATCTCACTTAGAAATGACTTCATGGCAGTGGCAATGGCGCGCTGGAATTGCCTGTGAAGATGCGAGAAGCCGGCTCTCGGTCAGCCGGTGGCGCGCCCGCCCAGATAGGTATCGGCAAGAACGGGATCCTGCGTGAGTTCGGCAGTCGAGCCTGCGGCATCGACGACACCGCGATTGAGGACATAGCACCGTTCCGTCAGCGTTACGGCGAGTTGCACATTCTGCTCGACAAGCAGGATCGCTGTACCCGAATCCGCGACATCCCGAAGAATAGTCCTGATCGTCGTAATCGCGACAGGCGAGAGGCCGCTCGAAGGTTCGTCCATCAACAGGACGCGCGGCCTCGCCATCAGGGCACGGCCAACCGCAACGAGTTGCTGCTCGCCACCGCTGAAGCTGCCGGCAAGCTCACGACGTCGCGCGCGCAGCACGGGCAGCTTTTCGTAAATGGCATCAAGCCTGCGTGCGGCTTCGGCGCCTGGTGCGAGATAGGCGCCCAGCAGGAGATTGTCCTGGACGCTCATGGACGGGAAGACCTGGCGGCCTTCGGGACAAAGTGAGAGCCCCGATGCGACGCGCAACCTGGTCCGCAGCGCCTCGATCGCTGTGCCGTCCAGGATGATGCGCCCGCTCGCAAGCGGAACGCGGCCCATGACGGCGCGCAAGAGGGTCGTCTTCCCGGCGCCGTTTGCCCCGAGTACCGCCACCGCCTCGTGCTCCGCGACGGCGAGAGAGACATTGCGGAGCGCCGGCACGCCGCCGAACGTTACCGAGATGTTCTCGACCTCGAGCAACGCCATCTCAGCCTCCCAGATACGCGGAGATGACATCCGGGTGCTGCCTGATGTCCTCGGGCGTTCCTTCAGCGAGGAGGCGGCCCGCATTCATGGCAACGATCCGGTCGGCCAGTCCCATCATCAGATGCATGTTGTGCTCGACGATCATCACGGTGATCCCGGCTTCGTCGCGAATGCGGCGGATCACCCGGCCGAGTTCACCAGCCTCGGATGGCGACATGCCGACCGCCGGTTCGTCGAGCAACAGCAATTGCGGCCGCGTCGCGAGCGCAACAGCGATCATCGCGAGGCGTTGCTCGGCATTCGACAGCCCGCCACAGATCGTTTCTGCCCGATGATCGAGCCCCGTGAGCGCCAGCGGTGCGAGCGTAGGGCCGATCGATCCCTTCGCGGCCGTCGCCTGCGCGGCGACGTCGAGATTCTGCCGCAAGTTCCAACGCGGGAACAGACGCGTGGTCTGAAACGTACGGGCAATGCCCAGTTCCACCGTGCGATGCGCGGCAATACCATCGATACGACGGCCCTTGAGGCTGATCCGACCTGAGCTCGGCCTAAACGTTCCGCTGAGCAAGCCGAGAAAGGTCGTCTTGCCCGAACCATTAGGCCCAATGATGCCAAGGATAGTCCCTTCCGGCACGCGCAAGCTCATGCCGTCGACGGCGCGCACACCGCCGAAGCGCTTGGACACTTCCTCCGCCTCGAGCAAAACGTTCATGCACGCCAACCAATCGTGCTGGCCAGCCGGTCGAACAGGCCCATCATGCCATCTGGTACGGCGATGATTATGGCGATGAAGATAAGGCCGACCAATAGCAGGCCGATGCCGGACGACAGGTTGAGAAGGTCTGGAATACCCACGATCAGCGCACTCCCGAGAAGCGGTCCTAGAACGCGCCCCGGTCCGCCGACGCTCAGGGCGACGAACATCACGAAGCCAACGGTAAAGTTGAACAGATCGGGAGATATCGCGCCGTTATATTGGGCGATCAGGACGCCGGCATAGCCGCCTATCGCGGCGGAGATGAGGAAGCCGATGAGCTTTGTACGCGCTGTCGGCACACCTAAATGTTCCGCTAAATCCTCATCCTCTCGAACCGTTGCCAGCCGCAGGCCGATGCGGCGGCGGCTAAGAAACTGTAGGAGGATCATCGCCGCCCCCGCAGACGCTGCGATCAATGCATTCAAGGCTGTGTTGCCCGGCAAGGCAAAGGTCACGCTGAGGCCGAGCGCACCACCCGTCAATCCTTGCGCGTTTGTTAGGCCAAGCGCGATGACAACACCGAAGAACAACGTACCGATCGCAAAATACTGGCCGCGCGTGCGCGAGAACACGACCCCGACTACCAGCCCCGCCGCTGCGGCGACGGCAATCGCCGCAAGGATCGCCACGGCAAAAGGCAGATGGTGGGTCAGCGCGAGGGTCGACGCATAGGCACCAAGCCCGTAGAAGCCGCCCTGCATCAGACTTGGATAGCCACCCAATCCAGCAACGACGTTGAGGCCGGAAGTCGCCACCGTCCAGATCAGGATCGACGCGAGGATACCGCCATAAAAGGCATTGAATGCCTGCAATGCGGTGAACAGAAGCACCGTGAGTAGCGCAAGGCCGAGATAGGGGCTCCAAACGGCCCGGATGCTGGGCGACATTCTAAGCGACACGCCGGGAGCGCGTCGCGAAGAGACCCGACGGGCGCACCACGATTATGAGCAGCAGCACGGCAAAGCCAAACATCGTCTGATAAGCTGCCGAGACATAGAGCGCGCTGAAACTCTCCACAAAGCCGAGCAGGAGACCGGCGGTGACGGCGCCCGAAACGCTGCCGAGTCCGCCAAGGATCACGACGACGAAGCCGTTTAGGATGATCGTATCGGCCATATAGGGAAACACGGCATAGGTGGGCGCATAGGCTAGCGCGGTAATGCCAGCGAGAATTCCCGAAATGAAGAAGGCCGTGATGTATTGCTGTTCCAGATCAATGCCAAGGATCGCGGCAGCCTCGGGGTTCTGCGAGACCGCACGGATTGCCCGACCGATCTTCGTTCTTTGCAGCAAAAGATATAGCGCCACGAGAGAGAGTGCCGCCAGCGCGATCACTGCAATGCCCACTCCCGGCACCACGACCGATCCAATACGCAGGGTCGTCGCGCTATAAGGAGGCGAAAGCGAAACATGCGCGCCGCCCCACAGTTCCAAGGCGCTGTTGTCCAGCACGAGGAGCAGACCAAGAGCAACCACGGGCGCTGCCATCGGTCGCGTCCTGACAAAGCGGTAAGCGACCCGCTCTGTCAGGACCGAGATGACGCCTGTCGCGATGATGCCGATCACGACAGCAAGCCAGAAATTCAACCCCAGCCCCTGATTGAGGCTCAGCATGATATACGCACCGAGCGTGATCACCCCGGCCTGAGCGAAATTGGGGATGTCCATCACGCCATAGACGATGGTCAACCCCACCCCCAACAAGGCGAACAGCGCACCGATTACGAGTCCGTTCGCCAGGCCCTGGAGCAGCATGCGTCAGTGCGCCGCACAGCCATTCGTCACGACGTCCTTATGGGTCAGCTTGAACCCTTTGAGGAAGTACAGGAAAGCCGGTGCGATCGTCTTGGTCGCGGTGCACCACCTAGTCCCCTCAGAGAGAGTCTTGGCATCGCGGCCGTGAAAGAGCCGACCGGAGGCGGTTGGAATCCACCCGCTGATTGTCTTCGGCGGAACTTTCATGGCGAGCATCGCCTCGTAGATCTTGTTGCGATTACTCACGCTGCCTGCCTTTTGCATCGCGCCGATGATGACGTAGGGAGCGTCATAGGCCCACATCGTCAGGTCATCGGGATATTCCGCGTAATCTGCCTTGAATGCCTTGAAGAATGTCTGGGTCCGCGGATCTGTCGATGTCTGTGGCAGCGTGCCGGCGAAATCGTAGTTATTCGCCATCACCTTGTTATAGAGTGTATCGCCGATGATTTGTTTCGCCTGCGTAGGCGTCGCTCCGGAATCATGGACGACCG
The DNA here is from genome assembly GCF_000724705.2 of Acidiphilium sp. JA12-A1. Classification (NCBI taxonomy): domain Bacteria; kingdom Pseudomonadati; phylum Pseudomonadota; class Alphaproteobacteria; order Acetobacterales; family Acidocellaceae; genus Acidiphilium; species Acidiphilium sp. JA12-A1. The sequence continues at coordinate 9,086 of NZ_JFHO01000077.1, read as the reverse complement.
GCAGATTGCGGATTCCCATCTGATAGAGTTGCTTGGCCACCGGCAGAACTTCCTGCGTAACGCCGCCGAGGAATATCGCGTCAGGCTTGGCCGCCATGGTCTTCTGGATAAATGGCGAGAAATCTGTCGTACCCGCCGGATAGTTCACATCGGAGACGATCTTCACACCGTAAGCGTGCGCCGCCTTCTTGACCCAGGTTTCGATGCCAGTCGAGTAGGGATCGGCGGCCGAACCGATGAAGCCGATCCGATTCTTGTGCAGAACGTTCTTGAGATACCAGACTGCTCCCGGCACATAAGCTGGCGTGTCGGATCGGAGCAGAAAGACGTGTTTGTTAACGTCGAGTATGCTCGGATAGGTACTGTCGAGAATATTGAGCGCAGCGACCGGATCACGCCGTAGCATCGATGCGTAGGCCCGGGTACTGTCCGTCATGATCAGGACCGGTACGCGATCGACGGCGACGAGCTTACGATAGTCGGAGATTCCGACTGTTGCCGCATTCGACTCGTCGTCGAGAGCTTTCAGTTTCAGCAGATATCGTTTGCCATCGACCGTGAAACCGCCTGCTTTGTTGATTTTGTGGATCGACATTTGCATCGCATCTCGCTCGGGCGGGCCGAGGGTCGAGAACAGGCCGGACAGAGGAAGGATCGCACCGATCGTCACGGTCTTGGGGGACGCATTTGCGGTTGCGCCAGCGGCAACCATAGCCAGTATACCGAGTGCCGCCTCGATAAACCGCCTGCCAGTACCGCTGCGTGTCGTCATCTGGTCGTTCCTTTGATCATTCTTGATTTATCTACTCTCGATCACGCTGCGAGCGTCGTCTAGCCGACGATCGAGCGAACGAAGCGTAACGTTTCCGCGATGATCCGGTCCTGATCGTTATCGAGCGTTGCGACATGATAGGAGTCTGGCAGCGATAACTGCTCGATCCGCGCCGAGCCGATAGCGCCAGCAATCAGGCCGGCATTGAGCGGGGGCACCACGTGGTCTTCGCGCGAGGTTAGTATTAGCGTCGGCGCAACAATGCGAGGCAGCAACGCATGCGTCACGCTCACCAGCGCATGCAATTCCGCGAAACACGCTACCGGAATTGCAGGGTAGGCCAACTCATCGACGCCGGGCTTCTTGATGTCCGACCCGATGCCCGGGACCATCGTAGGCGCGCCCTTGTCGAAGGCGAGAGCTGCCATGTCGGGCGAATCGAGACGCACCACAGCGTTGATCGGGATGATTCCGGCAAATGCCTCAGGATGTCGCGCTGCCATATAGAGGGTAAGCGTGCCGCCCATGGAAAGGCCGGTCATGAAAATCGTTTTGCAGCGCGCGCGAAGATCGTCGAGTGCCGCTTCAACCGAACCGATCCAGTCCTGGGCCCGGCTTGCCGCCATGTCCTCGGGTGAGGTGCCGTGCCCGGCAAGGCGAGGACCGGCTATGGTGTAACCACTGCGATGATACGCCTCACCAAGCGGCCGCATGCTGAATGGACTACCGGTGAACCCGTGGCACACCAGAATGCCGACGTCGCTGCCGTTGAACGCAAATGCCTCAGCCCCGGCGATGACGGCATGCTTGGTCATTGTCGCTTCCTTCCCGAATATGCTCAGCAAGGTGAGTCGCCCTGATGCCGGCATCTTTTACCTTTATGGTAAATTACTGTCGTAAACTGCGGATGTGAAGAGGGGGGAAGCCTCTATATTTCGGTTTCACGTCGGACGCGCGATGGCGTATCACCGGCAGGCTCTGTGGCGCGCTGCCCGCCGGCATCGCTGCTGGCAGCCGTAAAGGGAATCCTTGAAGCTCACGTATCCGTGATCGAGCCGGTGTCGCAAAGTGAGGCGGCGAGCTTGCAATCAATTGCAAAATGAAGCGGCACGACGCGTTCACGCGCGGCTGGTCACGACCGCATTCCTGTCGTAGCCTTGCGTCATAATCGAGAACGCATTCAGGGACGACACGATATTGTCTACCGGTTCGTATTCCCCCTTACCAGTCCTTCCAGTGCAATGACGACCGAGGCCTTCGCCCGGGTCAAGATTGACGAACTGCTGCGTGACGCCGGCTGGCGCCTGACCGATGGACTGAGCATCCGGTTCGAATATTCGCTGAGCAGCGGCGGCCGTGCAGATTATGTCCTGTTCGACCGGCAGGGCCGGGCATTGGCGGTCCTCGAGGCCAAGAAGACCAGCGTCGATCTCACCAATGGCGAAGCGCAGGGGCGCCGCTACGCCGACGAACTCGGCATCCCGTTCATTTTCCTCTCCAACGGCGAGGAAATCTGGTTCTGCGACAAGGACCAGGACGCGCATTTCCGGCCAGTGAAGACGGTCTTCAGTCAGGACGACCTCGCCCGACGCAAGGCGGCGCGCGATATCCGCCGGAATCCCCTCGATATCCCGATCGATACCCGCATCGCAGGAGGCGGCGGACGGCTCTACCAGATCGCCTGTATCGACACACTCAGCCGCGAGATCGTGCAAGGCCGACGCAAGATGCTGGTTGAGATGGCCACCGGCACGGGCAAGACCCGCATGGCGGCCGCCTTCATCAAGCGCATGTTTGAGGCCAGTTGGGCTACCCGCGCCCTTTTCGTGGTCGACCGCAAGACACTCGCCATCCAGGCTGAGGACGCATTCGCCGAACACCTGCCGCATCTGCCCTGCTACCGTGTGCCGCAGACGGGGCGCCGGTTTCAGGATGAGAAACGCGTCACCATCGTGACCCTGCAAACGCTGGTGAACGAATACGAAAAATACTCTGCCGGCTATTTCGACCTGATCATCATCGATGAATGCCACCGCAGCATCTACGGCAAATGGCGCCGCGCCCTCGACCATTTTGACGGGGTGAAGGTCGGCCTCACGGCCACACCCTGCATCATGCAGGATGAGCCGGATCTCGACGACGAGGACCGGGTTTCAATCCGCGATACATTACGGTTCTTCGAGGTGTCTCGGCCGACCTATAGCTACACCATGGCTGAAGCGATCGCCGATGGTCACCTCACGCCCTATGAAATCTACCGAGCCATGACCACCCGAACCGCGGCGACCGAGGGATTCACCGTCTCACGGAACGAAATCGACTGGGATGCTCTCGACGAGAACACGAGGACCGAGCTCGACAGGCTGTTCGGCACACAAGATCCCCTTACGGTCGACCCCACAGTGCTGGAACGCAAATTCACCATTCCGGAACGCAATCGCGCCATGGTCCGTGAATTCCGGGACGTGCTGGAACACGGCTATACCGGACCGAACGGCATCCGCCGCGCGCCCGAACCGGGCAAGACCATCGTATTCGCGGTCACCAAGCACCATGCCGAAACACTCGCCCGCATGTTCGATGCCGCCTTTGCCGACAAGAAGCCCTCGCCCTCCATCCGCTATGCCGATTTCGTCGTTTCCGGAACCGGACCCGACGACACGATCGATGGCCCCGCCAAGATCAAGCGCTTCAAGAAAGAGGAATTTCCTCAGATTCTGGTCAGCGTGAACATGCTCGATACGGGGTTCGACTGCCCGGAAGTCCGGAATCTGGTCATGGCCCGGTTCACGCACAGCGCGATCCTCTACCGGCAGATGCGCGGCCGCGGCACCCGTCTGGCGCCAGACAAGAAGCGCTTCACCATGTGGGATTTCACCGGCGTCACGCTCCGCCACAACGACGATGAAACGGCGAACGAGGGCGGCATTGTCACCGTGCGGGCGACCGACAAGCCCCCTTCCCGCCCCCGCCGGCTGCTCACGCTCGACGTTCACGACGAAATCGACCCCGGCACCCGCGAATGGGTGACCGTCGATGAAACCGGCCGCGCCTTCATGGACGCCGAGGAGGCGCATGCCGAGGCTCTTGGTGCGGCATTCGAAACCTGGCTCGAGACGAAGCAGTTCAACGCCGACCAGTTGCGGCTGCTGCATCTGGTCAAGGAACAGATCATTGCCAACGCCGCCGAACTGACTTCGTTCGACTCCTGGCGATTCGACCAGCCGCCCCTTTCCATGAATGGCGGTTTCGAGCGCGCCCGCGCGGTTTTCGGCGGAGAGGCAAAACTCGAGGACGTCTTGACCGCGATGAACAGCGCCGTATTCGGTCAGGGCGGAACGGACGCGCCAGACCCCGCCCCCGCCCGCAGGACCCCGCCCAACGAGTAAAGGCTGCCCATGCCCTTCACCCCCGATATGCGCCGCAAGGTCGACCAGATCCGCGACTATCTCTATGGCGGCGGCTACCCCGACCCGCTCTCAAACGCCGAACAGCTCAGCTTCCTGTTCTTCTTCTACATGATCGAGGGGATCGACGCGGCAAACCTCCGGCAATCCAGGGCGACAGGCCGTGACTACACCTCGCTGTTCGCCGGCGACTGGGCGCTGCGTAACCCGCTCAACGCCCCGGCCAAAGGCGTCGAGACCATTCCGCGCGACCGGATCCGCTGGTCGTCCTGGGCCAATGCCATGTCGGGCGAGCAACTGGTCAACTTCGTCCGCGACGAAGTGTTCCCCTTCTTCGCCGGCATCGGCGATGCCTATGGCATGAGCTTCATGGCCCAGGCGCGTCTTGCGATCGACGAGCCGACAGTGCTGACCCAGGTCGTGACGCTGGTGAACGAATTGCGGCTCGAAGAGGCTGACCCGGATACCAAAGGCGACCTGTTCGAGCATGTGCTCCGTCAGATCAAGCAGGCCGGCGAGCTTGGCCAGTTCCGCACGCCCCGCCACATCATCCGCGCCATCGTCGACCTGGTCGATCCCAAAATCGGCGAAACCGTCTATGACCCCGCCGCCGGCACCGCGGGCTTTCTGGTCGCGGCCTACGAGCATATCCGCCTCGCGAATTCATCCGCCAATGGCAGGGAAGTTGCCGAGCTGGAGGGCAAGACCTTCGAGCGCGGCTATGGCGACCGGCTCAATCAGGCGCAGTGGCGCACGCTCCAGACCGAGACGTTTTATGGCAACGACGTCGATCCGAAAATGGTCAGCCTCGCCAGCATGAATCTTGCTCTCCGCGGCCTGCCGGATGTGCGGATTCTCAAGCGCAACGTGCTGACCACCAGCTTCGACCGGCAGGCGAAGGCCGAGCGCGGCCTGCCGCTGGAGGGGTACGATGTCATTCTCGCCAATCCGCCCTTTTCGGGGCGGCTGGACCGCGACCGCATCGTCGATGACGTGAAGATCGGAACCAGCACGGCAACCGAGCTGCTGTTCATCAAATACATGATCGACAACCTCAAGCCGGATGGTCGCTGCGGCGTTGTGGTGCCCGAGGGGGTGCTGTTCGGCTCGACCGGCGCGCACAAGGAACTGCGCCGCATGTTGATGCAGAACAACCGGGTCGAGGCGGTGCTGTCGCTCCCCGGCGGCGTGTTCCAGCCCTATTCCGGTGTGAAGACCTCTGTCCTCGTCTTCGCCAAAGGCGGACGGACCGAGCGGGTGATGTTCCTGCACGCAAGCAATGACGGGTTCAAGCTCGACGCCAATCACGACCAGCCGATCGAGGTGGACGACCTGCCCGGCCTGATCGCGGCCTTCAACAGCCGTGACGAAATGTGGGCCGACTGGCAGGGGCGCGATGCTTCTTCGCCCTGGACGGAAAACTGGTGGTTTGCGACCGCCGAGGCGATCGAGCGCGAGGACTGGAATCTTTCCGCCTCCCGCTACCGACCCGAGAGCCGCGAGGCGGCCGTGCATCGCGATCCCCGCGAATTGCTGGAGGAATTGCAGGAGGATGTGGAGGCGATCCTCGGGGATATTCAGGCGCTGGGGGCGGAAATGCGGGGGGAAGCGGTGTGAAAGTCGTTCCTCTGGGCGAGTTGATGCCCTCGCGCATACCGAACGTAAATCCAAGCGCGTTCCCTGATGAGCAGTTCACACTTTGGAGTATCCCCTCTTACGACGTTGGCAAACCCGAGCAGGTCCTTGGTCGCGACGTGGGGTCATCAAAAAAGACAGTGCAGGACGGGGATGTTCTGCTGTCAAAGATAGTGCCGCACATTCGGCGCGCATGGAAAGTCTCGGTGTCGAACGGGCATCGTCAAATCGCTTCGAGTGAGTGGATCACCTTCCGGCACAATGCATTCTTGAGCGACTACATTCGACACTTTCTGCTGACCGATCAGTTCCATGTGCAATTCATGGGCACGGTGGCCGGGGTAGGCGGCTCGCTTTTGCGCGCACAACCGAAGAGCGTTGCAAAAATCGGCATTCCCCTCCCACCCCTCGACGAACAGCGGCGGATCGTGGGGCTGCTGGACCGGGCGGCGGAGATCAGGCGCCGCGCCGACGCCGCCCGCGCCAAGGCCCGCGCCATCATCCCCGCCCTCTTCCTCGACATGTTCGGCGATCCGGCGACCAATCCGAGGGGATGGCCAAAAGTCAAGTTTGGTAGTTTGCTCGATCGAATAGACGGCGGATGGAGCCCAGTTTGCCGTGACGGCGAGCCAACGGCCGACCAGTGGGGCGTGTTGAAGCTCAGCGCGGTGAAATCGTCAGGCTTTGTCGGAGAGGAGGCCAAACGATTGCCGGAAACCATCGAACCTCGCGGCGACCTAGAAGTTCACGATGGTGATCTCCTTTTTACGCGCAAGAACACGATTGATCTGGTCGGGACCGCCGCTGTGGCCAATGTTAGCGCGCGCAAGAGGATGCTGCCGGATACTATCTTTCGGTTGGTTCCAAACAATCCCCCCTGCTTCGTTCCCCTCTATGTCAGTAACCTGATCAATCTACGTTCTTTCAGACCTGCAATCAGAAAACTTGCGAGCGGCTCAGCTTCATCAATGCCGGGTATTTCCAAGGGGCGCCTATCTGCATTGGAGATACCGATCCCACCCCTCTCGCTCCAAACCGCCTTCGCCGAACAAGCTGAGCGCCTTGAGGCCACCGCCCGCGCCCTCGACGCCGCCGCCGCCAAGGCCGAGGCGATGGCCGCCGGGCTTTCGGCGGAGGTGTTCGGATCAGCATGACCGATCCCGCCGCCGAAATCCCCGACTATCAAAGCCTGATGCTGCCGGTTCTGCGCCTGGCCGAACACGGAGAGGTGCGGATTGGCGAGGCGGTTCGGCACCTCGCAGACAGGCTTTCGCTGAGCGAGGCCGCGCGGGCCGCCCTGCTGCCCTCCGGGCGGCAAACCCTGTTCGCCAACCGCGTTCATTGGGCCAAGACCTACCTCGCCAAGGCCGGGCTGATCGAAAACACGCGTCGCGGCCATTTCCGGATCACGGCGCGAGGCAATGAGGTTCTGGCCGGCCAGCCCGACCGGATCGATAACCGGTTTCTTGGCCAGTTCGCTGAATTCCGCCAGTTCACCGACCGCACGACAGCACAATCCGACCTCGCCACACCATCCCCCGGCGCCGGGGACGAAAACGGCCAGACCCCGGACGAAACCATGCGCGCAGCACACCGGCAGATCGAGGCGGCACTGGCGCAGGACCTGCTCGACCGGGTGCGCGCGGCACCGCCCGAATTCTTCGAACGCCTGATCGTGAGCCTGCTGGTCAGGATGGGCTATGGCGGCTCGGTATCCGATGCCGGCCGCGCCCTCGGCCGCAGCGGAGACGATGGTGTCGACGGCGTTATCGACCAGGACGCCCTCGGCCTCGACCGCGTCTATGTGCAGGCCAAGCGCTATGCCGCCGGCAACACCGTGGGCTCGGGCGCGATCCGCGATTTCTTCGGCAGCCTCGACCGCCACAAAGCCGCCAAGGGCCTGTTCGTCACCACCTCGACCTTCACCGCCAACGCCCGCGAAACAGCCGATTATCTGAGCAAGCGTATCGTCCTGGTCGATGGCGACCATCTGACCCGCCTCATGATACGGCACGATATGGGCTGCAGGATTGAAGAAACCTTTCACGTCAAGAAAATCGACGAGGATTTCTTCGAATAGCCGGCAGGGACCAGGGACGCCATGCTGGTAATCGCACTCGCTGGTAGGAACAGATGCAATCAACTGCACGGCGGCCTCTGATAGTGACAGTGCTTGCCGATCGGCTCAATCGTCGACCAGCTCCGGATCGGGTCCCAGATCAATGCTTTTAAACAGCGGCTTGAGCACGAGTTTGGGCTCGAAAAGGATCGGTAAGGTTGACCGCAGGACGTCGGGCCAAGTTGCCCAGATCGTGGCCGGGTTCCACCATGACGGACGCGAGGCAGAAAGCTGTGCCTTGAACTTCTTTCTTGCCTCGGCCGGAAATGAGTTGAGCGCTGCGCTAATTCCGTTCGTGCGGGCATATCCGGCGAACATCGCACGAGCTGGAGGCTGAAGCGGGAGGGTCGCCGCGTTGCTGACGGTCATGGTCTGAGCCCTAAGTTCCCGCCATTCAGGAGTAGAGTCTCATCCTCGAGTGATGCCCACGATTGGGCGTAGGTGCAACAGCCGGGTTGGGGGTTAACCCCCAACCCGGCGCGCCGCTGATTTTTCCCGCCACCTCTGCCGGGGTTTTGTTGCCCAGGCTCGAATGGGGGCGGTGATGATTATAGTCGTGACGCCAGGCGGCCAGCACGGACCTCGCTTGAGGCAGGCTCGTGAACAAGGTCTCGTTCAGACACTCGTCCCGGAGCCGGGCGTTGAAGCTCTCGACGAACCCGTTTTGCTGGGGCTTGCCGGGCGCGATGTAATGCCATTCCACGTTCCGCTCTTTCGACCAGCGCAGGATCGACATGCTGGTGAGCTCAGTGCCGTTGTCGCTGACCACCATGAGCGGGCGCGCCCCGCGCTCAGTGATCGCCATATCCAACTCGCGTGCCACCCGGGCGCCCGAAATTGACGTGTCGGCGATCAAGCGAACGCATTCGCGGCTGAAATCGTCCACGACGGCGAAGATCCGAAACCTGCGCCCGCATGTCAGGGCGTCGGAGACGAAATCCAGCGACCAGCGCTGATTGCAGCCCTGCGGAATGGTCATCGGAGATCGTGTGCCCAAGGCCCGCTTTCGCCCGCCGCGACGGCGAACCTGAAGGCGTTCTTCGCGGTAAAGGCGCCGAAACTTCTTGTGGTTCATGGAAATTCCTTCGCGGCTGAGCAGCCAGTGCAGGCGCCGATAGCCAAATCGACGGCGCTCGCCCGCAAGCACGCGCAT